>CAYMQW010000347.1:0-3056 GCA_964392595.1 uncultured Nitrospiraceae bacterium | reverse complement strand
TTCAGACTCATTTACGGATTGGAAAATACTGGGATTCGCGAACTTTTTTCAAGAAAGAATCGCGCAATTTAGGTAGAAAGTACATGATGAGAAGCATGGGATTGAAACCTTCAGTACGATAGTCTGTATTTATTTGCCCGCCAATCGAGAAAGTCTACATTCGGGCTCTTCTACTTTCTCCTCTTCCTCCTCGGCAGATTTCACACTTTTCTTTCAACTGCACCCAAGCAATAAGTTTCTTCGCTTGCCGATAATGAGTCGTGGATAAGGAATTAATTTAACCACGATCTGTGTTGGTGCGAGTCATGAGGAATTCATAGTTCAACATCAGTGACCCTTTCCGGGTATTCCTTGGGAAGATCCCCTGAACAATTGGCACTGTCCAAAGAAGGGAATGATTCTCATCGTCCCAATGGAGTGATGCGAGAAGAAGGGGGTGTTGTTAGTTTCCTAGGGAGGAATACCATGTCGGTTCAGCACGATACGGCAACAGTTAATGGCCCTGAGGACGGTGTATCCTCCTCAGGCAATCGAGTAACGGCTAGACTTGTACGACACCGGTCACGTTTAGGATGGCTGGGCGTTTCGGTGTTCTCCAAGAATGGCATAGTCCTTCAGCTTGTCTGCCTGCTCACCCTACTCATGGCCCCCGAGGCCATGGCCAAGTCAAACGATCATCAGTTTCAAAAAAGACATCGGTCGGTATCTCTGACCCTCATGGTTCGAGGGGGAGGCACGGTCACAAGTTTTCCCGAAGGCCTGTCCTGTTCTGGGGGAAGGTGTTCCGCTGAATTTCCTCGTGGCCATGTGGTAAGACTTCAGAGCGAGCTCGGTGAAGGGCATTTTTTTCATCGTTGGCGGTGGGCCTGTCGTGGCTCTAATGGGTGGCAGGACAGACTCCATGGACCTCTCAAAGTTATGGCAACATTTCGAATGCCCCAACTTCTTCCGTTACGGGTGATTGTAAAAGGTGAGGGGAAGGTCACCAGTTCTCCTAAAGGTCTTGAATGTTCAAACGGTGTGTGTTTTGGCAAGTTTCCCAAACATTCCGTTGTCATGCTCACCGCGATCCCTGGTAATGATCAAACCTTCAAACATTGGGGGGGTGCGTGCGAAGGGGCAGAGACCTGTAGGGTAAAATTGAAAAGGTCGCGCACCGTAATCGCCAAGTTTACGACTTCTCCTCCCCCATCCGCATCCTTCGGTGGAAATGCGCTCAATACAAAAGAGGGGATTCAATCGAGGGTTCACTCATGCTCAGGGCAATGGCATAAATACCAAACTGCGCGATCCAATGGCTGTACTGTTTATAGTCGTCACGCCAGTACTGGGGTAATTCCATATGCGTGACAATGTGATGGTTATACTGATCACGAAAGGCTGTTTCCCCTGTATGGGTGTACAGATCCCAAAAGGCCCAACTGCGACTGAAATTCAACCCTGCCGAATGTGGAGATGAGGGGTGCTCCACAGGCTGGAGGAAAACCCCCTCACTAAAAAAATCCTCCAGCCAATCCTGACATTCATCCTTGGGAAGGATTGCTACCAAAGCTCGTGTACGTTGAAGCGAGGCGGAGAAGAATTCATTCGTCTTGCTATCGAAAGACAGAGGTATTATTTGATCGAGGGGAAGTACATGATCTTTGGTCCATTGCACCAGCTTCTCGGCTCGTGCGGTATCCTTCCGACATTGAACCCATTCCCACAAATTGAGTAGGGCCCAGGAGAGATTGCCATAGGCGCGATGTTGAGCGTGGCAAACAATTTTTTCGGGGGAAAGAGAAAAAATCCACTGTTCCAATCGTTGGGCGAGTTCCGTGGCCAACGGGAGTAAATCCTGCTTGCCCGACGCCAGCTCACGTTCTTGTGCCAGTTTCAGAAACCACGCAAATCCATACGGTAGTTCCTCATTGATTTCTTCTCGTTGGATGGCTATCAGTTCCTGTTCGAGCTTCTCCGGCTCAAATCGTGATTCAGCGATCTCGGCCCATTGCGGATCGTCTGTGAGTCGAGAAACAGTAAGCAACGCATAGAGGCCATGAACACAGGAATGCCAATCAATACATCCGCAAAACGACGGGTGATTGGTGTCTTGGCGTGTCACCCCTTGGCCCACGGTAATAGCGAGAGCTGTGAGAAAGTCCTGTCTTGACTCACAAAAGCTATCCCAAGCATCGAGAGGAGACATGTGGGTTCTCCGGGATTCATCCTCGTTCTACTGTACCGTTCGTCCCGGTTTATTGAAAGTCGTTGAAGTTTCCCTCTTTCTGTTCTTAACCAGACGCCACAAGTGACCGATAAGAAAGAAGAGAAAGTAATCCCAGGTGTATGGCCATGAAACAGTTGCAGCCACTCAGAGTCTTGTTCTTTATTGGAGGATGGATCAGTCTCATCCTGGGGTGTATTGGCATAATTCTTCCGCTATTACCAACCACCCCCTTCATCCTATTGGCGGCCTATTGTTTTAGTCGTAGCTCGGAACGGCTACATCAGTGGCTAATTACTCACCCCCAGATGGGTCCGCTTATTCGAGATTGGCAACAAGATGGCAGCATTAGTAAAACGGCAAAGACCAAAGCGACAGTGCTTATCATTGGCACGTTCGCGGTGACCTTTGCGATTGTGAATGTGGGGTTGATGGTGAAAGGCGTGATCTTCCTCATTGGGATCAGTGTCCTAACCTTCATTTGGACACGAGCGGTGCCACCAAGTGCTCACGTGTTACCAGCAAAAGTTGCTGCGGAAGAAGTTTCTTTTTAACTGCCATATAGGTTGGAAGAGCCAGCTCAAGAAGTCATTTTTTAACCCCCCTTTCCTTTCCGTTTACACCTCCAATTCAGATTGTTGTTAGTCTTGTCCATGCTGGATTTCTTGAGTATGGGGTAGGATGAAAATCCATTAAGGATTGCCAATAAATGTTTGGCTCTTCAGCAGAATCTGTGGGTGACTTCTGGTTCGGGTAGAGCTCCCAGTGTATGATACAAGGCGAGTTCCAGTGCAGGATACGTCCGAAAGCCGAAGGCTTTTCTGCTGGTCAGTTTGGCCTTGGTATTCAG
>CAYMQW010000346.1:0-3069 GCA_964392595.1 uncultured Nitrospiraceae bacterium | reverse complement strand
GGACTTTTGTGATCCAACTGCCGTTTCTAGGAAAAAAAGAAGGCTCTTCTCTTTTTCTGCTGGTCACGCTAAGATCAGACATGCCTGTTGCCTGGCCCATTGCTAAATTCCTATTCAAACTGGTCGCACCCAGCATTCCGGACATCATCTCGACCATTTCTCATCTCAAGCACCAACAGCAAGACGATCAATTCCAAGATAACACACTGGAAAAACGTTTAACGGAAATTGACCGAAACCTTGCCCTGCAGCTTGAACTGATCGACACCCTCACCAGACAGGTCGCGACCCTCCACCTCATCCTCCGACGGACACTCGTCATTAGCATAGTGGCACTTTGTCTGGCCCTCACAGGACTCGCCATGATTTTTTATGGAGGCTTTTAAAAAATTCCCACCTTGAATTGTTTCGTCATACTTCAGCAGTTTTCAACTCAACAAACTGACAGTAATTGAACGGTACAGCACAGTCCTTCTCAGTCCGGACAATATTGTTCCCAACAATTCACGACCCCAATACTGTCCCCCGGGTGAATATCGAAGCCCCGCACCTCTGAACAGATTTCCTCAATCACACCAAACACTTAACAACGCAAACTTCTTTTTCTCTATCAGAAAAATTCACCTATGGAGAGGGTTAAGATCCAATAGGGATTCGTCCGATATATCCCTCACGACGGACAATGTTTACAAGGAGAGATTCGTTTGCATGAGTCAGACATCGACCGATATTTCACAATATATTCATGACTTTACCGACGGTGAGCTGAAGGACTACACCTGCTTTGCGGGAAACTTTCGGGATCAGCGTCTGGAACAAAGCTGCATGGCCGAAGCCGCCTTCTGGAATGCTATTGTGAATCTCTGTGTTGATGAACGCGTTCGTCGCAATGAAGAAACCCGCCGACTTGAAATCATGTATCGTACCGGCATCGATCCGGAAAGTGAAAACGAACAACCCAACGAATCCGAAGAGTCCATGGCTTAGAAAACTGCCCCCCTACACCATCGAGTTCTATTCCTCTTCTCGCAGCTCCCATTCTGATCATTCAACACACCAACATATCTCGCAAATGAGTCCATTCCCAATTAGGATGTCATAAATATATGGACATACTCCGTTCGCCCTGAGCATGTCGAAGGGGCGAATGCCCTCCACCTATTTCATTTAAGCCTTCCCTCACGTATGATTCCTCCTCACATTGAAGGCATCATCCCATGCACAAACTCTTTGTATCCACCATGCTAGTCGAAGTCGAATCGCTCAAGGAGATCCTGGAGCAAGAAGGCATTCTCTGCACGATCAAAAATCAACAAGGGTCGTCCCTTGCAGGAGAAGTCCCCTTCGCCGAAGTCTTTCCTGAACTGTGGGTGGTAAACAACGACGATTTTTCAAAAGCCCAAGAATTCCTGGAGCACTGGCAGGAGGCCCAACCAGCTGAAACTACCGCTTGGACATGTTCTTCCTGTGGCGAGTCCCACGAAAAAGATTTCACCTCCTGTTGGAAGTGTGGGAGGGACCGCGATTCACTTTAACAAAGGCCCAAAGATTTGCGTTGAGTTGGGATCAACAAAATAAAGATGGTTCCAAGCCAGCGAACGTCGCCGCTGTACATCCTCCTGAGGCAACCAACATCACACGAGGCCCAGGTGAAAGACGAGACACAATATCAACATCAATCAATGCATCCTCACGGACTTGAGCAAAGCCCAATGGTAAATTGGAGGCATTGAGAACCCAATAAGGGTTAGCGGCCATGAGGATTAACTATCATTGGAGTTTTTAAGTGGAAATTGTTCAGGATACCGTTGGTGAACCGATCGCAGAATATGGTCCGCTGCGGTCAAAGCTTCTTCGGCTTCTGTTTGAGAAACATGCATCTCCCCGCCATAGTCTCCAGTGGATCTAAGGTTCAGCAAGAAAGTGAATTCCTTGCCTCGTTCAATAGACCACTGACCTGTCTTAATGAAGTCCCGGTGGAGAGCGACTTCCAAAGCAGAATGTCTTGAAAAGGTTTTTCCCTCTAACGCAAACAAGGCAGATACTGCATAGAACCCGGCGTAATAGGCACGGGATGCGGCAGCATCAGGATCAGAGGCAATAAGGTCTTTTGTGGTGTGCAGAGCCTGGGTGGCACGGGACCAGAAGTCAGACGCTTCTACGCTCACACCAACACTCCCTCCCGCTTTGCATTTCGGTACAAGGCAAACTCTCCAGCACGGTATGTCTCAACATTTACAGGTAAGGCATGAATGAGTTGTTCAAATTCCAGTTGCAAAGGATAGACGGCATCGATAACTAAACGAAGATCTTCTCCGAGCGATACTGGGGGAGACAACAAGACTAAGATATCCATATCGCTAAATGACGTGACCTCATTCCTCGCTTGGGAACCATAGACAAGCATTCCCTGCAGCCGAGTCCCGAACACATCTGAGAGACGCGCTTTTATGCGAGGGAAAATTTCTTGAGACACAAGAGTTGTCATTTCCTTGTTTGGCATATTCATCCTTGAGTTGTAAATCGAGGATACCAGAGTTGCGACATTCAAACAATTAAAGAGACGAGTTGACTCATTCTGATATGCCACAAAATTCGAAACATTTTGAAGCCTAGCTAAGGTATTCGGAATAAAAATCACGCATAAGCTGATAGAGGATTCAAAGAACAAAAGAAATACTGAGCCTCTTTTCCAAAGAGGGGACCTACCTGGACACCCTGAAACAAGCTTCGGGGAATAGCCAGTTTAAACAATCACGAGTTATTTCCAAATTCTTCTAGCGCCATTCGCTTGAGTGCCCGAAGATCTAATTTACCCGTTCCCAGAACAGGAATTTTCTCCACTTTGATGAACGCGTCTTTTCGCGGGATGAATAAATTCGGCAAGCCGCTTTCGGATAGTTGGACTAACATGTCGGGAATTGATGTTTCATCTAGTGTGTGGAGGACAACGAGTTGTTCACCTTTTTTTTCATCTGGAATTGACGTCACAGCTAAGACTTGTGCTTCGGCATTCACCGCTTGATGCAGGGCCTCTTCAACTTTTCCATGTGGCACCATCTCTCCAGC
>CAYMQW010000345.1:0-3076 GCA_964392595.1 uncultured Nitrospiraceae bacterium | reverse complement strand
TCGCTGTCCCGGTTGCATCGGGCGGGCGAGCTCACGGCCGTCTGGGTGCCGGATCGGGAGCAGGAAGCGATGCGGGATCTCACACGCGCGCGGGAAGATTATGAAAGGGCTAGAACGGATCACCAAACAACGGCTCAATGCGTTTCTGCTTCGGCATGGCTATCACTATGATCGAGGATAATGTCGGTGGACCCAGGCGCAGCCGCTGGTTGGCCGGGCTGAAGTTTGCAAGCCCGGTGCAACAGATTGTCTTTCAAGAATATATCGAGGCGGTAAAGCAGGCCACAGGCCGTGTGGCCGGATTGGAACATGAGATGGCGCAGGCGCTGCAAACCTGGGAGCTGGTCCCCGTGGTCAAGGCCCTGATGGCCCTGCGCGTGGTGAAGCTGCTCACGGCGATGACCGTGCTGGCAGAACTGGGCGACCTCAGTCGCTTGACCTCCCCATCGCCACTGATGGCCTACCTAGTGTCTGAGAGAAAACGTCATCTCCCATATTTGACGCGGGGATTTTCGGTTTTTCGATGGTGAATCATTCGTATGAATTGTGAAAAACCCCTGCAAACAACGTGGTTTTTGTGTAGCATGCCGCAACATTCACCCCATGACCAGGAGGCTTGCGACGATGCGGCAACGATTTGCCCGGCAGTCGGAGTGAGGTCAGACCCCGATTGAGGAAGGACCCATTCCCCCCAAGAGTCGGGATGAATTGCCGCCGGTGTTACGCGGATGACAGTGGATTTTCCAGACTCCCGACGTGAATGAGCAAATCTTTCAGCTACTGGAACAGAAGGTCACGGGGAGCAAGCAGGCCACCGGGCGGCCTCGATCGTTGTGATGCCCTTCTTGAGATGCGTCACTTCCCTCTCGATGCAGAAGACTTGCGGCACAGGGGGAACGGTGCCAGAGGCATTCAGGGAGTCGTTGCCCCAGATCCTGCGGATCGTGATCCGCCCATGGCCCTTATCGGTCGTCTCATACTCACATCGGTGTGCTGTCAAATCCAAGGCCTCCATATCGCGCGTCAAGGTCGGCTGGTTTCCCTTGCTGATGAAGCCAAAGCCAGCCCCGCGTTCGTTCACGAGGTACTTGGCGATCTCTTCCTAGGTGAGGCGCGCATCCGCCGTGATCACCTTCCCTTCGATCTCCAGATCATCGAACACGGGACGCACGCAGGGGATCTCATGGGTCTTGGTGTCGACTTTTTTGGGGTGAGGTATCGACCCTCTTGATGGGTGACGGCGCTGAGGGCGCGTCGGGGGTGTCGTTGCCCTTGCAACTTGCGGGGATCGGTCAGCTGCACCACAGAGGCAAACAGGGAATCCGGCTGTTTGGCATTCAATCGCATACTGCGGCGCGTCTCCTTTCTGATAGGGCTGAGCCAGCATTGGGCGTGCCAGGATCGCTCTCGGGTGCGGATGCAGACTCCTGACCAGGATGCGTTTCGGGCGGTCATGCTGAATATACCGCGTATGTGACTGACGAAACCCTCGGGTCAGGCCGAGCTCATGCCGGCCGGCGGGCTCGATAGCAGGTCCCGTGGAAGCGGGCCAGATCAACGAAGGTCTCTAAGGGGAGCCGGGGTAGCCGTGGCGCCGGTGCCAATCGGCCGCGATCCGTTTCGTGCAAAGCGACGGGACTTTCGAGGCGAGATTCTTTTGCGCACAGCCCGGCAGAATGAGACCCCGGGTGTTGTGGGCCAGTCAATGGAGGCGTGGCCAGTGAAAACAGGGAGGCCAGCCGATCCAGTGGTCGCGCGGTTTCGATTTGAGGGCGGCGGAGGCAAACACTAGTAAGGCCAGCCAGCGATCCTGCACACAGGCACGATATTGGATCGATTGGCCAATCAGCGGGGCAGACCCAAGGTAGTGATGTCGGGCGAGCAGGGTCGTGAAGGCGTCCTTCTCGTCCCGGAGAATCGGTTGAACGACGACTTGCCTCAGATCGAGGGCCGGCTGTCCGCTTGGCGATTCGTCTGGCATGCAAAAGAGTAGGCCCCAAACGAAAAGAAAAAGTCAGCCTCAATCGATTATCTCTTATTATTTATGAAGTTACCCTTTAAAATGAAGTAGTCCTGGGGCTAATTCCTTGACACCCTCAGAATTCATCAAGTAAATTTCAAACTCATCTATTTTTTCCACCGTTTCCCTTTTCTTTGAACGAGTTAGGGTGAATGAGTTGAAGGGGAAACTCTTCAAATTCGTATGCAATGAGGTCCTCGTTATAGACTCACCAACGATCGAATTTGGCGTAAAATACAATGTCTGATCAATCCAACTTTTACGGTATGCCGCCCAAGCAAGGCCTCTATGATCCTCGTTTTGAAAAGGATGGGTGCGGGATCGGGTTTGTGGCCAATATCAAAGGGCTCAAGTCCCACGATATTATCCTGAAGGCCCTCCAGGTTCTAAAGAATCTTCATCATCGAGGGGCTCAGGGGTGCGATCCCTGTACTGGGGATGGCGCCGGGATCCTCATGCAGATTTCACATGAGTTTTTTCGCCAAGCGGCGGCGGATATCGGAATCACGCTTCCCGAATCCGGTGGCTATGGGGTGGGCATGGTGTTTCTCCCTCAAGATGAGCCGTTACGCCGTCAGTGCGAAGGGCTTTTTGAAACAATTTTTCGTGAAGAAGGCGTGCGGTTTTTAGGATGGCGTGATGTGCCGATCAAGCTTGAGCATGTTGGGGATCAAGCCAAGCAAACCCTCCCGTACATCCGGCAATTCTTTATCGCTCGAGACATTTTGGATGAAGCGCAATTTGAGCGGAAGCTCTATGTCGTACGTAAGCGCATTGCTCGCGCTATTCGGGAATCGGCGTCGGTCGAGCGTGGCAGAGTATACATGTGTAGCCTGTCGGCTAATACCATTGTTTACAAGGGCATGCTCTTGCCAGAACAGTTGGGCCATTTTTTCTCGGACCTGGAAGATGCCAGCATGGTGTCGGCCTTGGCCTTGGTGCACTCGCGTTTTAGCACGAACACCTTTCCCACTTGGACCTTGGCTCATCCCTATCGGTATACGGTCCACAATGGTGAGATCAACACGCTGCGTGGCAATGTCAATTGGATGCGTG
>CAYMQW010000344.1:2787-3083 GCA_964392595.1 uncultured Nitrospiraceae bacterium | reverse complement strand
AGAATATGCACTTGAGGATACCAAGATGGCCTTGCGTGAAGCGCGTCAGCGCGGCATTAGTCCGTTTTGCCTGACGATTGATCAAGAAGCCACCGGATACCTCAAACGAATGTATGGGGATGTTCAGTACCTGGTCCTTGATGATGTGGCGGACTTGCCTGAGAGGCTGCCACGGGTGTATCAACGACTCACCGGGCGTTGAAAAAAGCCGCCAGCGGCGTTCTCGGCCCTTTGTCATGCTCACGTACTGGTGTACGCTCCGCGTGCCAACGTGCCTGCGGCCTTGCTGGACGACC
>CAYMQW010000344.1:0-2777 GCA_964392595.1 uncultured Nitrospiraceae bacterium | reverse complement strand
TGGTGGGCGTGCTGGGTTTTTGAATTAGCAACTCTTACGGATCACGCATTACGCATCACGAAAATCTTATTCATGACCACTGACTCAACTAGACCAGAAATTCCCCCTTGGCTGTATAAGCTGTTTACCGGGAAACAATATCCGTATATTCGTCGGTTGGCCAAATTTGAAAAAAAAGATCGGACGATTGGCGATCCAAGTTCCGAACCGACTCGAGAAGAAGTTGATGTGAAGTTTTGGGAGATCTATCCTCAGTGTTCCGCCAAAGTAATGCAGGAAGTCAAAACGGGCATGATTGTGAGTTTTACCGATTTGGAAGTCTATCCTCCTGGAACCTATCAAGAGCTTGTCGATGGGCCAGAGGAATTTCTTGCTCGTGAATTTGGCCGGAAAAAGATTAAACTGAATTTTTACTATGGGGACAACTTCGTCTGCACGATCAATTTCAAGGTTGCGGGATGGGCCAGTCATGATGATGACTAGACGGTTTTCGATTTGAACGGAAAAGGTATCCTATGAATCAGCGGAAAGTGACGGTAGTAGGGGCTGGCAATGTGGGAGGATCGGCGGCGCAACGGCTCGCTGAAAAGAATGGCTACGACATTGTTTTGGTGGATATTGTTGAGGGGCTTCCGCAGGGAAAGGCATTGGACTTGGCTCAAGCTGGGGCAGTGTGTGGATACGATTCTCCTATTATTGGAACGAACAACTATGATGAAACGGAAGGGTCAGACCTCGTTGTCATTACCTCGGGTATTGCGCGCAAGCCAGGGATGAGCCGATCGGAATTGCTCGAAACCAATACCAAAATTGTCCGGTCGGTTGTCCAAGAAATCGTAAAGCGGTCGCCGTCAGCCATTTTAGTCATTGTGGCCAATCCTTTAGATGCAATGACCCATGTGGCGTACCGAACCAGTGGATTTACAAAACAGCGCGTGGTGGGAATGGCGGGCGTGCTCGACTCTGCTCGGTTCAGCACGTTCATTGCTCAAGAGTTGAAGGTCTCAGTGCACAATGTGCAGGCGATGGTCTTAGGGGGCCATGGAGATGCCATGGTTCCATTGGTTCGATATACTACCGTGAGTGGGCGGCCAGTCGATCAATGGATGTCTACAGAAAAACTCGATGAGATTGTGACGCGGACTCGCACTGGTGGGGCAGAAATCGTGAACCTGCTGAAGACTGGAAGTGCCTATTATGCCCCGGCTGCCTCGGCGGTGGAAATGGTGGAATCGATCCTCAAGGATGAACACAAAGTTCTTCCTTGTGCCGCCTTCTGTGAAGGGGAATACGGATTGAAGGGTATCTATATGGGGGTCCCCGTTCGTCTTGGGAAAAATGGCGTGGAAGAAATCCTGGAATATGATCTCACCCCTGACGAAAAAACCGCGTTCGACAATTCGGCCCAAGGCGTCCGCGAGTTGTGTAAGGAAGTCGATCGAATTTTGGATGCAAGCTGACAAATCGTGATCCGTAAGCCGTGTTTATAGTTCTTTCAATGAACCTCCGTTCCCTCTGCTGATGGCGCAAATCCGAATCTTAAATTTCGAAATCCGAAACAAATTACACTGACAAAATGGAAAGTTTTGAATTTAGGATTTTGGGCTTGTGTAGGATTTCGATATTTGGATTTCGAGTTTATGAAAGGTATGTGGAGTTACAATATAAAAGCCTTCTACTTTTTTACGCTTCACTCTTCACGCATAACGCGTCACGGTTTTAAATATGTATCCGCCAACACTTTTTCAGTTTGTGTCTTCCGATACTCTTCCAGCCGCCGTTTAATCCCCGAATCGGATAACGCCAAGATAGCTGCCGCAAATAAGGCGGCGTTGGCCGCTCCCGCCTCTCCAATAGCCAGAGTCGCCACGGGAATACCTTTGGGCATTTGGACGATCGATAATAAGGAGTCCAACCCCTGAAGTGCCTTGGATTGCATGGGGCAGCCCAGCACCGGCAAGGTGGTTTTGGCGGCGATGACTCCAGGTAAATGTGCGGCCCCGCCCGCGCCCGCAATGATAACTTTCAGCCCTCGGGCTTCGGCTTGGCCGACGTATTCGAAAAGCGCATCAGGGGCCCGGTGGGCGGAGATGACTCGGCATTCATTTTCAATGCCCAATTGTGTTAGCGTCTCGCTGGCGAGTCGCATGACTTCCCAATCGCTTTTGCTTCCCATAATAATGCCGACCAATGGTGCTGTATTCTGCGATGCCACGTATCTGCCTCCTTCCTCTCAATTGTATTCCCTTGAATCCAATGACCTTGCGACGCGAGATGGTTCCTGAGTGGTCCTCTTCGCGCGAGGAAGTGTACAAGCTCCCCCCTCAACTCTCAACCGGGACCGTGGGGTTCTTATGATTATTCTTTGCGACCAGTTGAGGTGTACATGCCGTGACTTGGTAGTTGTAAGTGCTTGAGAGTGTTGCGTTTTTCGCCTTTTTCGTGAGCCGAAATGCTTGACGGAATCATGGATTGACCCGTATAGTTAAAAGTTCTGAGTTGATATGATTGTGTCTCAACCCATTGACGATAGTCTGGATTTTTGTATGCCGAATGACATGCCCCTTCGCCTTCTTCAACCCATGAATGGCGAACCTTGGGATATCGATGCCTATATCAAACAAGGGGGCTATGAAGCCTGGCAACGGTGTGTGAGGGAGAACAATCCGGATGGCGTAATTGATGAGCTCAAGCGTGCATCTTTGCGGGGACGTGGTGGTGCGGGTTTCCCGACCGGCTTGAAATGGGAAAAAGTGGTCCATCATCGAATCAAGGAA
>CAYMQW010000343.1:0-3106 GCA_964392595.1 uncultured Nitrospiraceae bacterium | reverse complement strand
CCGTGAGAGCATAGCTGCCCGAGAGCAGGGCGGAGGTATCCCACGAGACACTGTATGTATTGGAGGTATCTTCGTTTCCAAAGGGTATATCATTGATTAGGAAACGGACTCCAACGACTTCGATGTCATCGAAGGCATCCGCACTGATTGTGACGATACCATTTACTTCGTCCCCTTGGGACGGATGGGTAATGTCGACTGTGGGCGGAGAGGTATCACTTGGCAGCTCACCTTCCACCTGATCTGAAAGACCGCTGAGGTTCCCGGAGATGTCTTTAGCTTTTAGGGAAAAGTAATAGCGTGTTCCTGGAGTGAGCATCCCAGAGAGGAAATCATAGCTTGTGACGGTTCCAACTGAAATCGGTGAATCGGGGTGGTTATAGACCCCATCTTGATCGCCCCAAAAAATCTCATATCCGGCCAAATCAGATTCCACATTTGCGGTCCAACTTAATGTGCCAGTATCCGCTGCGGCATCTACCAATGCCGGTGAATTGACAACTGCCGAACAAATAAGCAGTAACGACATCTGTATGGCTGCAACCGGGATCAGGCGAAACAAGCGTTGAATATTCATTATGTGGGACTCCATTGGTGTCTTCCTCATGAACGATGAATTATTCGGCGTCAGAATCATGGAATGGCAGGTTCTTTCTTTTAGAGGTTTCACTCGAAGACCATTCACTCGTTGCGAAAATTTCCTATGGTTTTGTTGGGAAAATTTCATAAAAAAACACAGCTATGTGTGTATTGGTCTCAACGCCAAGAATTAATTAACGGGCAAAGCAATAACGATGCCTGCTTGAAATCATGGTAAAATTTTTAATGTAATCAATGAGTTGAAAGTAAATAGGAGATGTAATGTCAGGAATGTGGGGGTAGGGAGGTGTTGTGAATTGTATTCGGCTTTTATACGTAATAAGGAGAAAATCTTGTGTTTTTTAAATGGTTTAGTTCCCTGGTGGCGGCATCCTACTCTGGGAAAAAATGGAGTGTTAATTACTTGTCGACGAATTTCATGGAAGACGCAGGCTGAATACTTCTTAACTATCGTCTTGGGCTAGAAGAATCGAATGTGATGATTGGGCGTCAGTTCTTGGGGTAGGTTTGAGGGTAGGCTGTGAGCATACAGCAAGTTAAATGGTCTAGGAAGAAATTCATGGAGAGTGAATCAATAGCTTGACGAAAGTTCTCAAATATCCTCAGCGGTAAAGGGCAGATATTTCTCATAAAGAAACTTGTGTAATGTTATTGACTTATTGGAACGTTTATGGTAGATCCTCTTTGTTATTATAGGCTTTTATAATGAATAATATTTTTTACAAGATGCCGCAGGGGGCGAACTGTCCTTGTGCGGTTTTGTTTGTTAAGGACCTATTTTACGAGGAAAAGTATTTTCCAGGGTCCAGGAAAAGGAGGAAACAGTGAGTGAGCGTCAAACCGGAACGGTCAAGTGGTTTAACGATCGTAAGGGATTTGGATTTATCCGTATCGATGATGAACAGGATGTGTTTGTCCATTATTCAGCCTTGCAAGGTGAGGGGTTTAAGACTTTGAAGGAAGGGGAGTCGGTGGAGTTTGATATGGTTGAAGGGGCGAAGGGACCGCAAGCCGCTAATGTCGTCAAAACTGCTGCTGCTGAGCAATCAGCTGGGTGAGGTTAATGTTTTGCTAGTTACATCCTAGCGAAGGGTTTAATGCCCTGGCAGGATGATATGAAAAGGGAGAGGTGAAAGCCTCTCCTTTTTTTTGTGGGGAATGTGGCTGTCGCATACTCACCACTGTTATCCCGAGGGTGGGCTGTCTTGACTGTACATCAGGGTTCAAGCCTGGCCTTAAAAAAGATCAAGTCAATCACCTCAATGGAATTCACGGCTGAGCAACCGAGGACCTTCTGGAATACGGTGGTTTCCCATGGAGATGATTGGATCGTCAACGTGGATCAACAGGTTCCACATCCGCGATGGTCTCAAGCCACGGAATGGATGATTGGACCTGATGAACGTGTGCCCGCACAATATCTCAATGGGGACGAACAGTGGGTGGCCCCATAGTATGGGTAGATAGACGTAGCTATTTCAGGGGCGGGCACCTGTCTAGTTGACTCGTTTTTTCAGGGGGGCGTATACTTTCTGGTAGTCCGAAAAGGTAACCGATGGGCGGTTCGACACATCGGCTGCCTTATCATAAAATCCGATATATTATTTTGTAATGTGGAGGAATACATTATGGCACTTCGCTTAGGTGACGAGGCTCCAAATTTTACTGCGGAAACTACGGCAGGCACTGTGAATTTTCATGAATGGTTGGGTGATGGGTGGGGTATTTTGTTTTCCCATCCCAAAGATTTTACCCCGGTCTGTACCACTGAACTGGGGGCTGTTGCCAAAATTACGGATGAATTCAAAAAACGGAACGTGAAAGTGTTAGCGGTGAGTGTGGATCAATTGGATTCTCATAAAAGTTGGATCAACGATATTAATGAGACGCAAAGTTGTACGGTGAGTTATCCAATCATCGCGGATCCGGACCGGACGGTTGCCAATCTCTATGACATGATTCATCCTAATGCGTTGGATAATATGACCGTGCGGTCGGTGTTTGTGATTGGACCGGACAAAAAGGTGAAACTAACCCTCACCTATCCAGCTTCGACGGGCAGAAATTTTGATGAAATTCTCCGTGTAGTGGACTCGTTACAACTGACGGCCAAGCATCAGGTGGCCACCCCAGCCAATTGGAAGGACGGGGAAGATTGTATCATTGTTCCTGCGGTGAAGGATGAAGAGATTCCCTCCAAATTTCCCAAGGGCCACCGGGCCGTGAAGCCATACCTTCGGTTCACGCCACAGCCCAACAAGTAAGACCTTCTCGCAAGCCTCGTTCTTTCCGAAAGAGCCGTCCCACATGGGGCGGCTCTTTTTTTTGTCTGCCAAGAGGCTGAAAAAGGAAGCCATCGGTGTTCTGAGGGTTTGTCGCTCGTTGCTGGTCGCTAGTCGCTAGTATTTTGGGCTCTTCAGCAGAATCTGTGGGTGACTTCTGGTTCGGGTCGAGCTCCAAGTGTATGATACAAGGCGAGTTCCAGTGCATGATACGTCCGAAAGCC
>CAYMQW010000342.1:0-3123 GCA_964392595.1 uncultured Nitrospiraceae bacterium | reverse complement strand
TCATGAGTGTCGTCGGGCAACACAGTGCCCAGTGCTACACCCCAAAAAAGTAGGAACCCTGCCCGTCGCGTGGCGCGACGAGGAGAAGCAGCCCAATGAAATCAAAACAGCCATCCCGCTGCTGGAAGCCATCGAGATTCGCGGCAAAACAATCAGTGCCGATGCCCTGTTCACCCAACGCGAGCTCGCCCGCTATCTCGTGGAAGAGCGCGGCGCTCATTACCACTTCACCGTCACGGGCAATCAAACACATCTGCTGGAAGAGACGGCCTTCTATTTTGCCCACTGTGAGCACCCGCCGAATTTCACCACCACCGATGGCGACCATGGCCGGCTCGAAATCCGCAAGATCTGGGTCACCACCGAGCTCAACGCCTACCTGAACTTCCCGCATGTCGGGCAAACCTGTATGGTGGAACGGTTCACGATAGACAAAAAGAGTGGCCAAGACCGATCTGATATTGCCTATGGCATCACCAGCAAACCGCCTGCCTTGGCGACGGCTCAGCACGTGCTGCAAGACAATCGGGGCCATTGGGCCATTGAAAACAGTTGTCATGACATCAGTGACTGGAACTACGATGAAGACCAAAGCCGCATCCGATGGGGGCATGGGCCGGAAAACGTCACCCGCCTTCGGCGATTCGCGACCAGTATCATCAAAAGTAAAGGGGGGCCGCCGTGTCGCCCAAAAATGCGACAACTGACCATGAACACCCGATTGGTCTTCGATTATCTGAGGATGACTCAGAATTCGTGCGTGCCTACAAGAACTTAATGGAGAGAACAAATTTATCGTAAGCTCCAGCCCCCTTGTCGAAGTTTCCCGTTATTTCAGACAACACTTCTTATATTTTTTCCCACTGCCGCAGGGGCAGATATCGTTTCGGCCGATTTTGGGAAGGGTGCGGGTATAGGGCGTGAATAACAAATCATCATCATCGTCCTCGCTGAGGAAGAGTTCCTCGTCTGTATCATCGAGAGAAGTGATCGATCCTACGGATGAAGGGTTCGTCCCAAGACTATCCCGCACCTTCGCCGCAGATGTACGACGTTTGCTTTCTTCCTCAAACAGCACATTGGCTTCCTCCGATCGTCCGGCATCGTCGAGAAGCGGAAACAGTCGTTCGAGTGCACCAAGGCGTGTATATTGATCCTCACCAGCCAAATCCAAACCTTGACGATAGAGCCGTTCGGCTTGTTCGTTGTCGCCAAGCGTTTCATAGACATCTCCACTCTTGATGATGACCCACGGATCATCTGGAAAACGTAAAAGGTTTTCCGTGAGTTGGGCCAAAGCATCGTCTCTCCGCCCTGCCTTAGCCAAGATGAGGGCTCGATCAGGGAGAAAATTATCAGCCGTGGTGACTTCAGAGAATCTCGCAGCAAGTGTCGCCGCCTCGTCCACCAGTCCGGCCCAAGCTAGTTGGAAGGGAAGTGCAAGCATCCAGTCGAGGACATGGAACCCCACCTGATCTTCCAGACTCTACATTTTCGCCTCATCGTTCCCAATGATGTCACAGAGTTCTATCCCTACCCGATTTTCTTGGGAAGCCTGATCGACCTCTAAGGAAATGCCATCCGCATAGCGGTCCAGGGCATTTTGGAGACGTGTGATGAAATGGTCTTGCGGAGTCGTAGGCTTTAACTCATGAAACGGTTTTTCTTTCACTCTCGTCTCCTGCGTGGTCGGACACACTTGATCGCAACGGTAGTTGGCTCACTGATTTTTTAACGAACAAGGTACGGTATCGGGTCTTCTAACCCGGCCTGGCGAAAGCCTTCTAGGCGTATGAGGCAACTGTCGCATTGACCACAGGCCACCCCAGATTCACCCGGGTCATAGCAACTATGCGTTAATTCGAAGGACAAGCTTAACTCTAGCCCTCGCTGAATAATTTGGGACTTGCTGAGTTGAAGAAGTGGGGCCTTAATCTCAACGCCTCCGCCTTCCACACCCATTTTGGTCCCTAACCGTGCCACGGTTTCAAATGCGTGCAAAAATTCCGGACGGCAATCCGGATATCCTGAATAATCCAGCACGTTCGCTCCAATAAAAATGCTCCTGGCTTGCACCACTTCCGCAAAGGCCAAGGCCAGGGATAACAAAACAGTATTCCTTGCAGGCACATAGGTATTTGGAATTCCCTTGCCTCGTTCTGCTTCTGATCGACTCTTGGGAATAGAACCATCCCCAACCAATGCCGACCCGCCAAATACACTCAGGTCAAGGTGCAAAATTTTATGTTCCTGAGCCCCGACCCACGCGGCAACCTCCCTGGCGCGCGTCACTTCCACCTGATGACGTTGACCATACATCACGGTCAAGACGTACAGATCCCACCCTTCCTGTTTGGCCACCGCTGCCGTGACAGTGGAATCCAAACCTCCGCTGGCTAAGACGACTGCATTCATAACGTATCCTTCACGAATTTGTCGCTATTTCAATTCACCAATGTTCTCCCTGCAAATGGCGGAAGAACTTTAGAGTTTATCCGAAGCCCGAATATCGAAATCCGAAACAAATGAGAATGACCAATTTGAAAAATTCGAATTTAAAATTTCGGATTGGTCTCGAAATTCGATGTTCGGATTTCGAGTTTATGGAACGTATTTGGAATGACTATGAATCCCCTTTGTCCGAGGCACAAAGCCCTCACCGTCCCAACCCACTTTCCACGAAGGTGAGGGTAAAGATTCCAAATCAAGATGGCAATGAAGGAACAGGAAAATCTATTTGAAGGGTTAAATTCGTTTGGAGGGTGGGAGAAGGAGAAAACTAGCCAACGAAACCCGAGGCCTTGATCTTATAATTGGCTCCGTCGTATTGCTTTCATCAAGGCGATGAATCTCAAATTTTATGTCCGTTGTTCACCTTTTTCGATTTTTTCGAGTAATTCCAGGCGAGATTGGCATTCGATGCAATAGCGGGCAAACGGCATGGCTCCAAGACGTTTTTCGCTGATTTCCGCATCGCATTCCCCACACAGCCCGTAGGTACCTTCATCGAGACTCGACAGGGCTTCCTCGATCAACTGACGTTCGCGATTCCGCATTTCTTGAAGGGAAATACCCATTTCTCGTTCCAAATCAAACAGAGCCTGATCCCCACTATCCATGGCC
>CAYMQW010000341.1:0-3123 GCA_964392595.1 uncultured Nitrospiraceae bacterium | reverse complement strand
TTGATCAAGTTATTTTCTCGCGGGTCCTAAGCACTCGGGCCACCTTAAAAGAATGACGTAGGGGTTTGCAACGAGGTAGGAGGGAGCCGTCGCTGGTTGCTGGTCGCTAGTAAAAAAAGGAGCAAGGACAATTGTTTTTCTTCACTAGCGACGAGCGACCAGCAACTAGCGATGGTTCCCTCCTACCGTAGCAGAACAGGTGTCCATGTCGAAAAGGTCACGGCCTGCCCAACCTTTTGGTGGTTTTGATCGATCACGTTCCACACCGTGGCTTGTTCCACCAGGAATCGTTTCCCGGTTCGGGAAATGCGCACGCCTCGATAATCGCGGATCAGCCCCTGCGTGGCGGCTTGCTGAAGCATTCGTGTACGTTCCGCTTGATTCACGGGCTTGGCAGTGACTCGTGAAGGCATCGTGACGAATTCTTGCCAGTCCATTTCCCAGAGTTGGAGCGCCTGAGCATTCCCATAGTTCAGAATGGGGTCTGCTTCAATTCCATGTGAGGCCACTACGAATGGGGCAGAAAACAGACGTTGGGCTTGTTCGCGACGCGATGCAGTTCGGTTAAGTAATTCCACGCCAGTCCAATGCCTATAACTGTTAAGAATCAGGGCAATCCATGAGAGGATTGGATCATTGAGCCATAGGGGCTCTTCTTGTCCGGGGTTCAGATTCACAGGTTTATCTCAAAGAACGGACACCTGTGGACAGAAACTGCTTAAGATGCTCATCTGGAAATCCGAGGATAGGGATATCATGCATAGCTGAAAAGCTATTTAAAAAAGTGGCCATAAAAGGGGGAGGATTCTTTCATGAACATTGTTGAACGACAATTGGACGATGCGTTGATTTTTGATTTATCTGGCCGATTTGAATTCCAAGCCACGCCCGAGTTTTTTGCAGCGTTGGATCGGATTGAGGACATGAGCGGTCAGCACCTCATCCTGAATCTTGAGCAGGTGTCCTTTCTTGATAGTGCCGGACTGGAGGCCATTCACCTGGGGCACCAAAAATTAACAGCCGTTGGCGGAAGCATGAGCATGGTGAATCCGTTGCCACAGGTGCAGAAGCTGATGGAACGGGCGAATTTAACCAGTATCATTCCCATTCACTCTCTGGAAGAGGAAGCCGTATTGGTTGGGTAATTCGTAGGCCCCTCAGCTTTGCAGCTCTCGAAATTTCGAAAGCACCTGATCCGCGATCTGGCCTGCTGAACCGGAATCAGTTTCCACGATAAAGTCCGCGGCGGCTTGGTATTTCGGCATCCTTTCCCGCAACACCTCTTCGATTTCTTCAATAAACGTCTTGCCACTCGTTAATGACGGACGTTGAGAATCACCGGCAATACGACGACTAATTGTCTCAACAGTCGCTGTCAACCAACAAATCATCCCGCAGGGTTTCAAGGTTTTCACATTCACATCTCTGAGGATTACCCCGCCTCCGGTATCGATGATCACATGCTCTTTCCCTTGTAATTCCTGACAGATCGTTGTTTCCAAATCTCGGAAAGTATCCCATCCCAATTGGGACACTATCTCAGGAATGGGCAACTTTGCCTTTTCGATAATCAGCGCATCCGTGGACACGGTTTCCCATCCCAAGCGGGAAGCGAGCAATCGTCCCACTGTGCTCTTTCCCGTCCCTCGATAGCCGATAAGAATCAAATTCATGAAAATTGTGCCTCTAAAATTTCGCGCATGACGTTAGTAGGCGCGGATTGTCCAGTCCAGAGCTCAAACTGGGCAACAGCTTGGTTCAGAAACATTTCAAGGCCCGGGATTGTCGCACACCCCACTTCCCTGGCCTCACGAAGCAAGCGAGTTTCCCGTGGATTATAGACGATATCCATAACCGTCAGATGAGCCTTGAGTTGATTTTGAGGGACACAGGTGCGCTCGACCTTTGGGTGCATTCCGAGCGGTGTGCAATGAATGAGTACCTGAGCTTGCTCAATGGCCTGCCCCAAGGTTTCTTCACTCAAGTGATTGTCTTCTATCGAAACGGTGGTGCCCTTACGAAGATCGGAAGCAAGGTTCGCACGTTCATCATCGACAATTCCGAGAATGGTCATGCCAGCTATCCGTTCATGAAGGGCCAGCCCAAAGGCAATCGCCCGGGCCGCGCCGCCGGAACCTAAAATCAAGATCCGCTTACCCGCAAGTGCCGTGTTCGCCTGACGAAGAGCCTGCAGCGCACCTGATGCGTCGGTGTTATACCCGGTTAACGTGCCATCAGTTTTGACGATCGTGTTGATCGCGCCAATATGTTTGGCGGTGTCATCGATTGTATCCAAGCAGCCCATTGCCGAGACTTTATGCGGAATCGTTACGCTGAATCCCCGCAGGTTTCCTAACGCTCGAATACCTTGAACCGCTTCCTTCACCTGTTCAACGCGAAAGGCCAGATAGACATAGTTGAGTCCCAGGTGCTGAAAGGCCGCATTGTGAATGGCCGGAGAAAGGGAGTGTTCGACGGGATTGCCAAGCACTCCACACAGTTGGGTCTGAGAATTGATATTCATACAAGCAAACTCCCTCTCTATGTCCCCGGAACTTTGGGCCTCGTGTTGTGAGAACGCACAGGCATTTATCCCATACCTTATAAATGAAACTCAACGGGTGTCCTGAGCAGAAGGGTTCGCCAAACTTGCAATGTGACCGACACATGAAGGAATGAATGGGAGAAAAATCATGAAATGATTGGCGAATGGATTTGTGCGACTGCAAGAGAAGGGTGAGAAAAAAAATGGCCGGGGACGGCTCCTGCCATTCCCCGGCCTTGGTCATAAGGTAAGTCTACCTTATTGAATTAGCGGCGCTTAGAGCTGCTAGCTTGTTTCCGAGCTGGTGCTTTCTTCGCGCGCGCCGTGGCTTTCTTCGCTGGTTTCTTTGCTGCTGCCATGGAATCACCTCCCTTCGAGTTTAAGTATTGTCCTACTTTCCCGGTTTATCGGCGTGTACTGCTATCTACTTAATAGTTGGTGAGAAATTTCTCCTCCTGGAGAACGGGGCGTGAAAAGCAAAAAGACGAGAGGTCGATGCCAAGGAAAGTTTGGGGGGGTTGTCGAGCGGATGGAGTTTCAAGCTAAAGGCCTGTTAAAAAATAACTGGGGCAAAATCG
>CAYMQW010000340.1:0-3127 GCA_964392595.1 uncultured Nitrospiraceae bacterium | reverse complement strand
AAGATCATTCATGGCATGCGGGATGCCATTTTAGCACCCTGTGCGATTGCTGAGGAATGAAAAACCCTTCCACCAAAATACCAAGGAAGATGCCGAGCCACTCGATATGACCCTGTATCACACCGAATGGTGTCCCGAATGCGCGGTGGTTCGAGACAAACTCTCAGAGCTTGACCTGGAATATGAAAGCGTGATTGTCCCCGATGTTCGGCCATTTCGGAAACAAGTTCACGAAGTGTCCGGTCAATATTATGTTCCTGTTCTCGTTGACGGAGAATCGGTCTTCACGGAGACGAGCGATATTTTGGATCATTTGAACTCGCATTCAGGCACCACATGAAGTCCCAGAGAGAGAATTTTTTGTTTCACGCATGATACACCTCATGGCCAAGCCCCTTGAAACCCCGTGGGGCATTCTCTTCAACATTGTTTATCTGCGAGGAGTTCTATATGGATGATTGGAAAAAAGTCCTAGCGGAGAGCATTACCAAACCTAAAGATTTGGCGAGGCATCTCGGTGTGGACCCGAAGGAGATCGAAGACGTCGTGGGAGCCTATCCCATGCGCATTACCCCTACGGTTCTTGCGACTATAAAAGAAAAAGGCGACGCGATTTGGAAACAGGTCGTCCCGGAAGCCATTGAAATGGAGGATTTCGATGCACCGGACGATCCATTAGAAGAAGATACCGACAGCCCGGTGCCACATCTCGTCCATCGGTATCCGGACCGCGTACTCCTCATGGTCACAAATCAATGCCCCATCTATTGCCGATTTTGTACACGCAAACGACTGGTGGGTAAACCGGGATTTCTCAAGAAGGGCGAATTAGACCAAGCCATTGCCTACCTTCGCGAACATACCGAGGTACGGGATGTTATTTTATCCGGGGGCGATCCGCTGTTATTGCCAGATTATTTGATCGAACGCATTCTCAAAGCTCTTCGCACGATTCCACACCTGGAACTCATCCGGTTTGGGACTCGGGTTCCTGGGACATTACCACAACGCATTACCCCGGAATTATGTGACATCATCAAACAGTATCATCCCATTTACATGAACCTGCACTTCAATCATCCTGATGAACTCACCCCTGAAGTGAAAGAAGCTTGCGGGCGGCTTGCCGATGCCGGCATTCCACTGGGCGCACAAACCGTATTACTAAAGGGTGTCAATGACGACCCGGACATCATGAAACAATTGATGCACCAGCTCCTACTGGCGCGAATAAAACCCTATTATCTGTATATGGCTGACCTCACGAAAGGCACCAACCATTTTCGCACGACCGTGGAAACGGGGTTGAAAATTATCCAAGCCTTGCAAGGGCACACGAGCGGCATGGCGGTCCCACATTTTGTTATTGATGCACCAGGTGGAGGAGGAAAAATTCCCCTTCTTCCTAACGAATACCTGCTGAACTTGGATGAAAACGGTGCAGTGCTAAAAAACTATGAGAACAAGACCTACCATTACCCGCAGCCTGATCAAACCCGGTCGCGTGAACTTCCCATGGTTGGGGCATCATCCATCGGTGGCCTCTGCAGCGGAGCCTTGGACGACTAATCATGGCCGCTCCTCGAAAACACGGTATTCTTCCTGACAAGCACCTGAAGCAACTGATTCAGGAAGACGCGGTGTATGCCGATTCCCCGATTGGCGATGCACAGATACAACCGGCCAGCCTGGACCTTCGTCTGGGCACCAAAGCCTATCGATTGCTCAGTAGCTTTCTGCCCGAGCGTTCAGAAATTAGCACGCGCCTGAACATATCGGATCTGTACCAGTCGGATTTGGTCATGTATGAAATGGATCTCACTAAGGGAGCCATCCTCGAAAGAGGGCATGTCTATCTCGTTCCGCTTCAAGAGAATCTCGCGCTTCCCCCAACTATTCGCGGACGAGCCAATCCTAAAAGTTCAACTGGACGGCTGGATATCTTCACGCGGGTCATCACCGACCTCAACGTTGGCTTCGATGAAATTCGTCAAGGCTATCATGGTCCATTGTATCTCGAGATTGTGCCGAGATCATTTACCATTCGTGTCCAAACAGGGCTGTCGTTAAACCAACTTCGGTTGATAGCCGGGCGACCGACTGTCTCCGACTCCCAACTCAAAGTGCTACATCGATCGGCTAGCTTACTCCATCATAATGAAGACCACGAAACCGGTAGTCGGCCCGTGGCTGCTAGCGGTGTACGAATAAACCAGGGCCTCTTTTTGCGGATCGATCTGAAGGGCGGGGATTCGGAGCACGACATCGTTGGCTACCGCGCCAAGAAAAATAGTCACATCATAGATCTTTCCAAAATAGGATACTATTCAGCATTCGACTATTGGGACCCCCTGTACCGGCATGCAAACGATACTCTGCTTCTTGAACCGGAAGAGTTTTATATTCTCGCTTCCAAAGAACGGATTACCGTCCCCGCTGGGTATGCCGCGGAAATGGTGGCCTACGAAGCTGCCTGTGGAGAACTCAGGACGCATTACGCTGGATTTTTCGATCCGGGCTTTGGAGCCGGTTCAACTCCTCGAAACGGCACACAGGTCGTGCTTGAGGTGCGACCCCATGATGTGCCATTTCTTATTCACGACGGCCAAACGTTTTTCAAAGTCATGTACGAAAAAATGCTCGATACCCCGGATGCAATCTACGGCTCAGCCATCGGGTCCAATTACCATCAGCAGGGCTTGACGCTGAGCAAACACTTTAAATGGTGATCATGGCAGAAGAACCTAAACATGAAGTCGAGACCGACACGCGGTCCGAAACCCCAACACGGCAAATTCCCGGCGTGCACGTAGGACCGCCTACCCCAGAATCCGAACTGGATACAGAAACCCACGAAGCGCTCCAGATGAAGGTATCTATGAAGATTGTGGGCTCGGTCATGGTCTTCATCGGATTTATTCAAGTGTTTCTCTCTGTCAGTACGGGCGCGGAAATTACAGCGTTTCCCATGATTCTGTATTTTTGCGGTTTGGCGCTGTGGGCTCATTCTGCGGTAAAGATCCCCAAGGTCCGGTATCTCATCATCGCCTTTTCATTGGTATGTGCGCTCGGATTTTTTCAACTGGGGGAAGTGTTGTTCTGGCACAAATATGTCATCTATTGGCGC
>CAYMQW010000339.1:0-3128 GCA_964392595.1 uncultured Nitrospiraceae bacterium | reverse complement strand
TTTCCTGTTTCATGACTGGCTCCTTTCTGGGGGATGTCTGTGGACTGTGCCACAACGGAGCCACCCGCGTATATTTCAACTGACTTTAGTATAACCTCAAAAGGAAGGTGGTTGGAGTTGCAACAACCTGCCTGTTGAGAAAATCGTCAGGCGTAAGACGGGAGACGGCAGACTACTCTATCTTTACTCCTACTGCCTTACGGAAATAATGACCAATTCCATCATGAATAGTGACCCACCAATGAGCCAACAGAAGTTTCTAATAAAAGTACTTAGGACCTGAGAGAAAATAACTTGAACAATTTCGCGCCAAGATTTGGGTGAGATTTGGACGGAACGATTGAGAAAACCCCGAGGCCTAGCACAGCTCTGTTGAGGGTTTTTCGATTGAGGCCCGTTCAAAGATGGCCCGAAGATTGGATGCGAAATTGTTCAAGTTATTTTCTCGCAGGTCCTAAGAGAAGGCCCGCTTACTACACCTCACAAAATGATAAGCATGGGTTTTTATACTCTTTTTTTGAAAGGGAAAATTGTTTTTTTTGCCTTGAACTTCTATTCTATTTTTTGTGTTTGTCTATTTCCCAAGCAGGCAGTATATCTGGGACGGTTGTATACAAATGGCCCCTTCCACATCCGATAGAAAATAAAGTGGACAGAGATGATGAATTCTGTGAAAAGAAACGTATCAGGCAACTTCTTCGAATTCATACAACCTCGAAAGGTGTGCAAGGTGCCGTTGTACGTTTACAATTCATCACAAGCCTAAATCACAACTCCCAAGGTCAAGGTCCTATCACTACTAATCACGATCGCACCTTTACTCCTCATATTGTCACCACTCGTGTGAATGAATTTCTGGAAATTCGAAGCGAAGACCCCATCCTCCACAACACTCATATTCGAAATTTGAAAAAGACCTTCATTAATGTCGCCCTGGTTGTCGATGGACTCCCCATTCGTAAACGCATCAAAAAGCCTGGTGTGATGAGTGTGGAATGTGATGCCCACAAATTTATGCAAGCCTCTATGCTTGCATTCGATCCCCCCTTCTATAACATGACAAACACGACAGGGAGTTTCCAGATCACAGAAGTCCATCCTGGGAAGCACGCACTGGGGATTTGGCATGAATTTCTTGGCCCCCTCACGGTGCCGATTGATGTCCCGCACAAAAGGAATATATCAGTCATTGTTGAGCATCCTTTTCCTTGGAAAAGACCCATCCAGCCTTCTGACCTATCTTCGTGTTCATCAGCTCATTTTGTTGTTGCGGTCAACCTTGACAAGCTCACAAGACGGTGTGATAGAAATGAACGTTTAATAATGCTCTCATAACGAAAATGAGGCTAATATCCCATGCGATTCTTTTTGTATGCAGATGATCTTAAATCCGACACAATTAAAAAGACGGGATCCAGAACAGAAGTTCTTATTTATTTAAGGCCTATCTTCCGAATCACACCATAGGATTCACCCGCTTTTCCTCACAATGGCGATGTGGGGTGGCCAGCGTTCTTCCGTCACAAGGTGAACGCGTCTAGGGGATAGTTGTTGAACTGACCGACGAAGATTTAAAGATACTGGATTCTTTTGAGGGAGAAGTCCCGGAAGGCGCCTACCGTCACCTTGAAGCCACTGTGGTGAAAGAAGACGATCAAAAGGAATTGGTGAACACCCACGCAGCCCATCCTATTGGAAAGTTCAAAGCGAAAGATCACTATTTAGATTTCGTGGTAAACGGAGTTAAACATTGGGAATTGCCAGACGAATGCCTTGAAATGTGGGATTTATTCCGCGCTCGTTAGCCGATACATTGAACGTGATGCGTCACGCAAGCATCCTTCTTGTTTTTGGACCCTCACCTTTCCATTGATATGGAAATCACCTCACGACACAACTAATCAACTCGGCCCCTTTAAAAGGAGTGACTATGCCAAAGCCAAAATATCATATTATGGTCTGCACCAATACCCGCCCTCCTGGGCATCCTAAACCCTCATGCGGATCCGCGGGATCACAAAATCTGTTGATGGCCTTCAACATGGGAATGATTGAGCGAGGGTTTCAGCCAGGCGAGGTTCTTATTTCTGGAACATCATGCTTAGGTCCTTGTGAACAAGGCCCCACCGTTGTGGTCTATCCTGACGGCACCTGGTATTCCGAAGTAAAAGATGAGCATGTGGCGTTGATTCTCGACGAGCATATCAAGAAAGGAACACCCGTTGCTCAATTAAACCCTGATTCGGTGTGGAGCTAATTTTCCCCACTGGATACTCAAACCCCATCATGGGAAATCAACACAGCTCTCACTCCCACGAACCTGGACAGCATCATGGCTCAACTGCTCCCGCGGAACATAAAGCTTGTGGACCTGTGGCCATCGGCTGTGGGATCATCACTTGTAGCGATACCCGAACTCCTGAAACAGATAAAAGCGGACAACTGATTCGAGAGTTGCTCACCAAAGAGGGGCATCGTATTGATGCGTATCATGTCGTCAAAGACGAACCCACCGACGTAAAAAAACTTGTTCAGCAACTGGGAAATGACAAGGCCCTTGGGGCAATCATTATCAATGGTGGAACAGGCATTTCTCAGCGAGACTCGACGTTTGAGGCTATCGACGAGTTGCTGGAAAAACGTCTCGTGGGGTTTGGGGAAATCTTCCGGTATCTCTCGTACAAGGACATTGGATCGTCTGCGATTCTCAGCCGTGCCACCGCTGGTCTCTATCAAGGAAAATTGATTTTTTCTATTCCCGGTTCAAGCGGAGCCGTTCGACTGGCCATGGAAGCCTTGATCCTTCCTGAACTGCCCCACATTGTCGGGGAAATGCAGAAATAAATTCCAATCCCATTTCCCACACCTTCTGAAGAAGTTCGTTCCGTCTTACGCTTCACGATCTTCCACAATGAGAACAATTTTCCCAAAGTTTTTTCTGGCCAGCATTCGTTCTTGCGCCGTGCGCGCCTCCTTCAATGGAAACGTTGAGTCCACCACAGGCCGCAACGTATCAGCTTCAATGAAATGCGTCGCTTCCACGAGCTCATCCTGGGTTCCCATATAGGCTCCCATGATCGTTAGCTGTCGAGAGTACAGATAACGCAGATCAAATTGGGTGGTTCCCC
>CAYMQW010000338.1:0-3134 GCA_964392595.1 uncultured Nitrospiraceae bacterium | reverse complement strand
ATGACACACCGGCTCCCTACGAACGCCGCCGTCCCGAAGAGACCACGCTCTACCAAGTCGTTCAAGACCACGTCGAAACCTTCTTTGCCCAAGTCGAACAGGAAACGGGAACGGGCCTGCCTCAATTCGTCAAAGACGAGTTTGAGGCATTTCTGGAATGCGGGATATTGGCCCACGGGTTTTTGCGATTGCGGTGTGGGGACTGCGCCCATGAAAAGCTGGTGGCGTTCTCCTGCAAACGGCGCGGGTTTTGCCCGGCGTGTGGGGCTAGCCGCATGGCGGAAACCGCCGCCCACCTGGTTGAGCAGGTTATCCCGCATGTGCCGGTGCGCCAATGGGTGGTCGCCTTTCCCATCCCGCTGCGGCATCTGTTCGCCAGTCAGCCGCAGCTGCTTTCGCCGGTGTTACAGGTCATTCACCGCGCCCTTTCGACCTTCGTGATCCACCAAGCCGGCCTGCCCCATGCCCAGGCGCAAACCGGGGCGGTGACGCTCATCCAACGGTTTGGCTCGGCGGCCAATCTCAATATTCATCTTCATTGCTTGATGCTCGATGGCGTCTATCGCCTCACCGACAGAGGCCCCGTCTTCCAGGCCATACCGGCCCCCACCACTGACCAGCTTCAGACTGTCCTTACGCGCATCATCACGCGGCTGCTGAAGGCCTTAACGCGCCACGGCGCGCTCAGGGCAGAAGACACCGAGATCCCATATCTGACCAATCCCGATGCCGATCCCGCCCTGGCCCCGCTGCAGACCGCCGCCTGCACCTACCGCATTGCGCTCGGCCCCCGAGCAGGACAAAAAGTGTTGACGTGGAAAGACCCCGCGCTGCGCCTGGCTAGTCAAGAGTCGCCAGAGCCAAAGGGCTGTGTCAGTGCCCAGGGGTTTAGCCTGCATGCTGCGACATATTGCGGCCCCCAGCAGCGGCAGAAACTCGAACGCCTGTGCCGCTACATCACGCGTCCGGCCCTGGGCCACAAACGCCTACGCCGTACCCCAGCCGGTGAGGTCGTCTTGCAACTCAAAACCCCCTACCGCGATGGCACCACCCATCTCGTGATGAGCCCGCTGGAATTCCTCCAACGCTTGGCCGCCCTCGTCCCCCGGCCCCGGCTGCATCTCATTCGCTTCCATGGCGTGCTGGCCCCCAATGCGGCACTCCGATCCCAGATTGTGCCCGGCGAGTCTGACCAGGCCACAGGCACCGCCAATGAAACCAGCGAAGCCCCTGCAGCCTCCACGCGGGCTCGCATGAGCTGGGCCCACTTACTCAAACGCGTCTTCGCCATCGACCTCACCACCTGCCCCCAGTGCGGCGGGACGTTGACTCTCCTTGCGGCGATCGAAGATCCCACGGTGATCATCAAAATTCTTACGCACCTCGGCTTGCCAAGCCGTGCTCCACCACGAGCCCCGGCCCGGCTCGACCCGTTCATGCAGACCGCCTAATCCCTCCCCGAACTCCGGTTCGGTACCCGAACCGACACTCCCCCTTTGCCCGTTTCCCGCAATCACCCGCCACAATGGAATGACAGCCCGCCCCGATCCTGGAAAAATGGGCCGGTCAGGCCCTTCTCGCCGGATGCACTTCCCCATATCAGACAACACTGTTCGCAAATTGACCCCGCAAGGGGGTCTTTGGTAGGTTTCCGCTTACGCAAAAAGGCCTTTTGAATTTCCTATTCCCGGTCTTGGTGACCCACCGGGCCGTGACGGAGTACCAGGCGGAGATTGAACGTTTTTTTGTGACCCTCCCAGCAGCTGAGTGGATGCAGACGTTGCCGGGAGGCCTCAGTGGCACGATGATTCCCCGCTTGTGGGCGGAACTGGGTGATGCCCCAGGTCGCTGGGTCTCGTGGAACCACCTGCAAGCCCAGGCGGGCACGGTGCCCCTCACGCGCCAGAGTGGGAAAAGTTGCATCGTGCGATTTCGTGTCGCCTGCAACAAGCATCTGCGGCAAGCTATTTGGCGGGTAGCCTTTCAGTCGCTGAGATACTGTGAGTGGGCGAAGCATTATTATCAACAGTGTCGCGCCCGAGGGCATCGCCACAACCAGGCGATCCGGGCTTTGGGCGCCAAATGGTTGAAAATCATTTTCCGCATGTGGCAGCACCAAGTGCCGTACGACGAGCAATATCATTTAGCGAATATGACTAAACAATACCTAAGAGCAACTGCGTAAATAAAAGGGCTTGACAACCTGATAGGAAGTCTGTCCTGAGTCTTATTGAAAAACCTGTTCCTCTGGAGACGTGAGTCCCCCCTTGGGAAAAGGGGGTTAGGGGGATTTTCCCATCATAATTGAAAAATACCCACCTGCGCGCGCCGTGGTCTTGATCGAAGCTGGTCCATGGCCTTCCTCGGCCTTCCTTGGAAGGAGCGACGTTAACGATTTCTAAAATGAAAAACCTTCAATCATGGTATCGACATACGGGAATTCTGTTCCTGGTCTTCGCAATTTCATTCAGTCCGACCTTGGCCGCCTCGTCCGAGCCAGACACGATGCTGTCATTCAATGTCGAGAGTCTCCTGGACGACAAATCCGTGGAGACGATTTCGCTCAACGAAGTCGTTCTCCAAGCCCTGAAACACAATTTAGATATCATCGTGAGCAAACAGACCCGTGACGTTCGGGTGACAGATATTCTGTTCGAACAAGCCAAGTTTGATCCCACGGTAGAGATATCGGCTCGATACGATCGATCGGTTGTGCCATTAAACCGGCCAGTGTTCGGATTCGGCGGGGTCACGCAAGGTGGGGAGCCGGATAATTTCGATCAAAATGATACGAAGGTGAGTCTTGGTATCACGCAGAAACTGTACTCCGGCGGCACCTATGATATGACCCTGGATACAAATCGTAACTCCGTCGCGGGCTCGACGTCGTTTTTATTTAACCCCAGTTACACCGACAATTTCCTGGTCAATTTCACACAGCCGTTGCTTCGCGACTACGGGGTGACGGTCAATCAAGCCGCCATTCACATTGCGCAAAATGCCGTGCAAGTCGAGCATTACACGTTTGTGAATCAAGTGCTGGATGTCATCGTTCAAGTCGAAGAAGCCTATTGGGAGTTGGTGTTTGCGCGAGAAAACGAAGAAGTCTTTCGAGCAGCATTGACCGCAGCCAA
>CAYMQW010000337.1:0-3136 GCA_964392595.1 uncultured Nitrospiraceae bacterium | reverse complement strand
ATCCCTTGAATCCACTGATAACACTCATCCTTGGTGCTCAGCACCGAGAAGGTGATAGGCTGGGTCCCCGCCAGGAAATCTTTCAGTTGGGCAATAGTCGTAAGCGCGTTGATATTCATGATGGTTTGCATCCTCCCATCATGACCGACCTGCACCCGGATTTCAGACTCATTTCATATTAGAAACACGGTCTCCCTTCAGACTCATTTCATATTGGAAGAGACTCCAGTTGTTCAAAAGAACCAGCCTGAGCTATGATCTGGCTCCTAATTCACTCAACCTTGTTCTCACTTTACCGACAATGTCATATCCGCTTTTAAACCATATTTCGCTCATTGCTGATCCGATTCATCAGTACATTCAATTTACCGTTCCTGTTGAAACAACAACTTCTCTGGAAACCACTGAAAAGGACCTCATCGATTCTCCCTGGGTCCAACGGCTTCGATGCATCTATCAATTACAGAGCGCTCGATGGGTCTACCCTTCGGCGGAGCATAGTCGCTTTCAGCATTCATTGGGGGCCATGCATCTGGCTGGTCGATTCGCGCAGCAGGTCTATCCGAGTCTGGCACACGTTGATCCGGAGACTCCGTCACTTCCGTTTATTGAAGAACTCCTTCGCGTAACCGCGCTGTTACATGACATCGGACATGGCCCCTTCTGCCATTTTTTTGATCATCACGTGTTGAACCACTTTGGACTCTCACATGAGTTGGTAGGGCAGGTCATCATACGAGAACACCTTGGGCCTATCATTAAAAAGTTACGGCGTAGTCCGTCCGGAGGGTTTGCGCAGGGGGAGGAACTCGATCCTGAATATCTCGCGTTCCTTATTTTGAAGGATCCTCAAAAAAAGAGTCAGGGGTACCCGTATTGGCTTCGACTGCTTCAGCCACTGATCGGTGGACTCTTTACCGCGGACAATTTCGACTATGTGTTACGAGACTCGTATATGTGTGGGGTAGCCGTGGGCCCAGTTGATATCGACCGACTCATTCACTATACCCTCATCACTCGAAAAGGGATCACCCTGCATAAAAATGGTCTTTCGGCTCTCCAGATGTTTTTAAACGCCAGGCTCTATCTCTATTCCAATGTCTACTTCCACCGCACCACCAGGGCCATCGATCTTCACTTGCGCGAGATTTTTCATGACACGATGCAAATCATTTTTCCGCACCACCCTCTTCAGCGAATGAAACAGTACCTGCAACTCACCGACTGGTCACTGCTGGAACAGGTTCGGACATGGCCCTCTTCCCGAAATCGAAACAAGCAACGGTTAGGACAGGAATGGGCTCAAATCTTGGGAAGAAAAGTAAAATGGAAGATGGCCTATAGCGCCTTGCTCTCTTTACGGGACTATCAGGAAAGAGGGTCAGCCACCAATGCCGCAACGCTAGAAAAGAAGATCCGAAAAAAACTTCCCCGACACCTCGCGACCACGACCTTTCGCGTGGATATCGCCAGCAAAGATACCCGCCCCATCAATGTCCTCAACATGGGACAGTTTCAATTTTATGTCTATGACCCAGCCACCAAGGCCGTGGAGAAAGAAACCCTCCGCGAGTTATTCGAATACCTGCCTTCACGGATCGTGCAACTTCGGATATTTTCAGAAGATCACCGCGCCGATACCGCATTAGCTCAGGCTGCGGAGCAAGCCCTCAAGCCATCACGAAAAGTTTTTGGTTCTTCCGACATGAGCATGGGTAAAAAGAAAGGCTGATCGTCCTTGAATTCTCCTCTTTGGTAAGGAGGAAGGGTGGAGGAAGGTAGGCTCTTCGTAGCACCCCAGGATTACGCCACACGAGATGGATCGACGCCCAAACAGGGGTAGTTATTCTTGCGCGAGACCTTACAACACTGCTGCGATTATCGGTGGAAGCGTTCTCGCACCCAACGACTGAATGGCTGTATTTGCGCGCAGCATTGAGACAAGTTCCTTTCCACGGTGAATCCATGAATGTCCCGACGCCACAGCTGCATGCCCGGCTTCTCCGACAACCTCCCAATGAGGCCCGTTCAGGATTAAACGCCCAAGATCAACGGCTTCCTTCAATTCCTTAAAATAGGCCAGGTGGATTCCGTGCTGAAAATGTTGGGACAAATACGAGGTTGGCATGGTCAGGGGCACCGCACCACAACCCATGGCGGTCAGGATCCGATCATGAGCCCCTTGGGTAAACCCGCAACTGGGGCACAGGACAATCTTGGCCCGACTCATCAACTCGGCAACATTTTGGTAGGGGACTTCACCAATCCAATGGTGCTTGGGACTCAGCTCTATGTGATCCCATCCACCCCCAGCCACCACCACTGAAAACTCTGAAAAAGCATCAAGAAAATTTCGGCGATGCATGCCCCGCACCACGTGATCAACCACTTTCAGAAGGGACATGGAATCCACCACACTGATGTTGCGTCCACGGTGCTTTAAGAAAGCGATTAATTGTTCGAACAAGCCTTGTTCGGAAAAACCCGAGGCTTCCTGGATAAGGAACTTGGCCATGTCTTGCAGTTCTGGTGAGAGGGATTCTATCAATGGGGGGATCTTGTCAAGATCTGGCGCTGTCCCCGTCAACAGAATTTCAATGTCTCGATCCTTCCAAGAACGAAAAGCATGCGTATCTCCCCCATGTGGGAAAAAGACCCCATTTCGATTCAATTGGGAAAGCATGTCGACATGTGAGGGATCCACCACGGCATAGTTCACCGAGGGCGGACCAAAGGATATCCACCCAGCATGGTGAAACGGGGCATCTAATAAATATGTCCAATATTGCTGAACATTATCGAATATTTCTTTTTGAGTGTTCAGTGAAAGTGAATTCACCAGAACAAAAGAATCCAAGCCTATCGTGTCCTGAACTTGACGACAGATAATGGGGGTTTCACCTGCTTCGTGGACCCCTTGAATCAGTTGTTTTTGAATATCCGGGATCAGGTTATAACTAGAATCACTGATGGCCGAAAACCCAATCTTCATACAATTGCCTCTTTCATAATAGTAGTTACCAGCAAGTTTCGTGCCATCGCACAGGAGAACGGTAGACACATCCTAATCTCAGATAACGAAGTCCGACATGTCGAAAATTCTTCGCTAATTCATACTGAACTCGCAAGCCAAACG
>CAYMQW010000336.1:0-3142 GCA_964392595.1 uncultured Nitrospiraceae bacterium | reverse complement strand
TCCAGGAGTTAACACTAAATGTGGTGGGTACTTGCTTCAAGTGCATAGCCCGCTTTAATAATTTATAATGCCTAAGATCTTAGTGTGCCCATTTAGATTGGTGAGATTTTGGCATGGCATCTATTCCCAGAATGATGTCAGACTAAACTTTTTAATTGGGAAATTCGAATTGGAAAGAAAAACTGGCGTTCTCGTGATTTGAAGTCAGGTCTATTGTAGATACCCACGGGCTCACGCCGCGTGGCACTTAAAATTCAAACTTCAACGGCATGTGCCCTTTGTCTATTCGTTCTTGATGATCCACGTCCCGCCGGATAACCGCCTCATTTTAACCAGTCGCTTTCATCTTGCCCCCAATTGCTCGACACCGCATATTTCCGAAGAATCACCAACGCCACAGGAATATGATCAACCTGAATGCTCCATTGTTGGACAATCCTATCCGGGTGATAGTGCTGGATCTGAGGTAAAGGTTCCTGCACAAAGATCTTGATCGCCCCCCGCAAAATGCGTCGGCGATCCTTGGGGATCTACACCACAGGGTATTGATCTGATACGGACCATGAACACTGAGACGAACTTCCATGCGCTAGTGTCATCACGAACCGCTCAGTTGGCAAGGAGTCCCCCGCCTCCAGCGGGGAGCGCTTTCACCCACGGGCTCACGCCGCGTGGTCCTCCGCGCTAACTTTGATAGTTTCACAGCTTGACGATGACTTCACTTTTTCCTTTCTGCAATCTCTTTCCGCCTTGGGCGCGGCGGAGCCGGAGTCCCGAATCGACTTTTCGGCGAGGGCTGTTTGAGCGGAGCGAGTTCCCTCGCCATCTCATTCGGGGCGGAGGTGGAGGCACCCCGGAGAGCCTGCTTCTGAGCAGACTCGGAGGGGACGCGCACGGGCGAAAATGGTTTTGGTTCCTTTTGCCGAAACAAAAGTGCCTCGTCGCGCGGGGGCGAAACCCCACAATTGAAAGAAAGCCAAGCATGGGAATCGAGTTCTGTTAATTTTAACGGAAACCCTAGCTACACCTCGAACTCACTTCGGGGAAGGCCAGATTGGCGGATGATGGATTGTAAGGTACCGATTCGAAGTTCGTCATGGTCCGGAACAGGAACAGTAGTTGTGACCTCGGAGGTTTTTTTGTTGCATCACGATATGGCTGCCTCGCTTGCGAACTTCTACAAATCCGTGTTTCGATAGAATTTCGCATACCTCTTTACCAGATAGGACTCGCAGCTTACCCAAGTGTCACCTCAAGTTGGGTGACATAGATTTCTCCGTGAAGTCGTGTTTTAACCTCTTCCTGCGAGGCACATTCAAAAAATAACTCCACGGCTTCGTGTAAGTTATCCTTGGCTTGTTCAACTGTCGCCCCTTGGCTGGCGACATCCAACTCCGGGCAAAGCGAAACATATCCGTCGCCTTCCCGTTCAATAATTGCTGTCAGTTGATATTTCATGGTTTCTCCTTCGTATCAATAAGGGCAGTTCCTTCCATTCTAAGATTAAAGCAAATATTTTCCAATGGGGGCTGTTGAATATTCCACGGCAATGGCCAACAAAGGCCCCAAAATGATATAGATGAGGATGGACCGTTCCTTCTTACTTTTCACTTCGTTATTCTGGTCTTGGAACTTCACCGCCTTGAGCGCGGCGGAGCCTCCGCCCCGAATCGACCCCTTCGGCGAGAGCTGTTTGAGTCCTTCGACAAGGCCTGTCCTGAGTTCGTCGAAGGGCTCAGGATAGACTCCGCGAGTTCCCTCGCCATCTTATTCGGGGCGGAGACGGAGGTACCCCGGAGAGCCTGCTTCTGAGAAGGCTCGGAGGGGCCGCGCACGGGCGAAAATGATTTTGGTTCCTTTTGCCGAAACAAAAGAAACTCGTCGCGCGGGGACGAAACCCCACTAAAAAAACCTTTCCGCCAATAAGTTAGCACTTATGGGGCGAAACCCAGCATAAGATAAACCCGGATTCCCGATTGAAAATGTCGGGAATGACGCGATTGTTGTTGGCGTTAAGTGAGAACATCTGGAGAACCAAATAAGGAGCTCACACCAAACTGATTTCCAGCACCTTGCCTACCGCGCTTGCGGCTTTACAGAGGGTATCCAGTTGTACCTTATCGTGCTCCGGATCAAGCAACCGACCGAGCTGAGAAGCGCTTGTTTTCATTCGACGAGCCATCTCAGATTTCGAAATATTTTGAGAAGTCATTTCTTCCTCAATCCGTAAGGCAATCGTTCGCTTTATCGCGGCAGCCGTTACCTCCTCGTAAATTCCTTCCGTTTTAAGGAAACTGTCAAACGAAGACCCAATATGTCTGTTTTTTTTACCCATGGCTTTGAACCTCCTGCATACGTATCATACCCAAGCTTAAGTCTTTGTCCGGCGTTTTCTCAGTCTTCTTCACAAACCCATGGAGCAACACCATGTGCCGAGAGTGAATACAAAAGAGGATTCTGGCAATGCGGCCATTGGACATATTTGATCGAATTTCCCAAAGTCCCTTCCGCGCAGTAATTGACCGACAATGCGGAAGGCCAACTGGCCAACAAAACTCCAAAGTCGCGATATCTGCCCCAATGGATTTTCGATCGCTTAGATCAAGTCTTTGCAACCATTCTCGAACAGGTTCCTTACCATTGGAAGTTTGATAAAAGGCTGCTGGGAGTTTTTTCTCAAATCCTGTCATGCACTCGACACCTTACCACATAAGGTATTCCATATATGGTACACCAGTCAATGTTAATCTCCTCCCGCCCGGTCAGGATAGATCACTCCATCCTCAGTCTTGCTGCCAAGACAGACGAGAGGTCTCCCGAGGTACGTTCAACCGCCTTCAAAAAGGGGTCAAAAAAATGGGTCAAGAATATTTAATTATGTATAAGGCCCAAGGTCTTGGAGTAGCTATTCAGATTGGTGAGTTTTTATAATGCCATCTATTCCCAGAATGATGCCAAACTAAACTCTTTGATTGGAATTTCGATTTGGAAAGAAAAACAGGCGTGCCCGTGGTTTGAGGTCAAATCTATTGTTGATAATTTCACAGCTTAACGATGACTTCCCCTTCTCCTTTCTATATTCTCTTCCCGCCTTGGGCGCGGCGGAGCCGGAGTCCCGAATCGACTTTTCGGCGAGGGCTGT
>CAYMQW010000335.1:0-3157 GCA_964392595.1 uncultured Nitrospiraceae bacterium | reverse complement strand
TGAGGACCCGCATTCACGCTTCAGGTATTCCACCGGAGCACGTGTTTTCAGTCGTGTAAATTTAGTTGGGTTTCCCAACATAGCAACGAAGTTGTGGTTGGGGAATTAATTGGAAAGACATCGGGTGATGTAGGAATTGTAAGTGAGAGAGCGGAGCTGTGTCAGAATTGGTTCATTTGGTTGTCTGGTTTGTCTAGTTTATCTGGTTTTGGAGGGGAGCAAACGAACCAAATCAACCAAACAAACCCAATAAACCAGACCAACAAGATGAACCCAATAAACCAAACGAATGGCACGGGTTGAATATGTGTTGCCTCTTGGAGAAAATGCACGGAAACGGCATAGCAATGAGACGGTCAGAGGAACGGTCATCGCATTTGTTGTTCAGCTTGAAGTGTTCGTTGATGGAAAGTGGTGGGCGGTCCTTCAATTTGAAGGGGATGAGGCATTCAACGCTTGGGCAACCGAGTTAGCTCAGTGCCAGCGCGAACAGGGGCAAGCAGTGGTCTATGTGCATGTGAAGGGATTAAAACCTGCGCATTCCAGGCTGGAAGAACCTGTTATCCAGGGGATTGTCTGATGCCCGTATTTAGAGATTTGTCGATCAGACATGAACCTCGTTTCAACCCTAAAAACAGACAAGTCAGAAATTATTTCAGGCCAGGACTAAGAATCAGGCCAGTGCCACCTCCCGTACGGAAAACCCTTGCGGACCGCAAGGTGGGTTTACTGGAATGTCCGTTTTCATTGAACAACTACAGTCCCACGGGGGTACCATGCTGGTTGCAGTTAAAATAACAGTGGGGCTTTGGCTTTCTTCCGGTCAGAAGAGTCGTCAGGGGTTTTATCTTGCTTCGTGGGAGACCTGGGGAGATGGACCGACCAAACCAACGTGATAAACCAAATCAACAAGATAAACCAAATTGGGGAAGTTATTCTGCGTTGTGGAACCGCGCCGTTATCGCCTCCGGCCTCTTCCGAAAAAGTAAACATCTTCTGTCGCAGTTCTTTAACCAGACCATCCCAAAAAACCAAACAAACGAGATAAACCAAAAAAACCAAACAAACCGTTATGAAGATAGTTCGTTTTGAAGACCTCGACTGCTGGAAAGAAGCGCGACAACTTACGAGGCAGGTCTATGAGGCCATCAATCAGAATCCAAGCTGGAAGCGAGACTTGCGCCTTTGCGGACAGATTCAAAGTGCTGCAGGATCGGTCATGGCAAATATCGCAGAAGGGTTTGTTCGTCGATCCAACAAAGAGTTCATCCAGTTTCTGTTCATTGCCATGTCTTCATCTGCCGAAGTTCAAAGCCATTTGTATATAGCTGTGGATCAGAAATATCTCTCAAAGGAGACCTTCGAGTCGATCTATAACCAGGCGGACAAAACAGCGAGAATCATCTCTGGGCTTATTAAATACCTCCGTACCAAACAAACCCAATCAACCAAACCAACGAGATAAACCAAATGACCCAAACCAACGAGATAAACCAAATGACCCAAACCAACGAGATAAACCAAATGAACCAAACCAACCAAATAAACCAAACAACCACAGAGAGAGAGGGGAGAAATGAACATGCCGAAGGACTACCGAGAACGAATTGTGGTGGAGCCGACGATTCACTTTGGCAAGCCGTGCGTAGCCGGGACGCGAATCCCAGTCGCAGATGTACTAGAACTGATACAGGAAGGCATCTCATTTGAAGAGATTATCGCAAAATACTATAAGACCTTGAAGCTTGATGACGTGAAAGCGTGTGCCGGTTATGCAACGGAACTAGTCAGGGCGGAGGAAATTCATGTGGAGACGGGCTGATGCGATTCTTGGCGGATCAGGATGTGTATGGCATAACCCTGAACTTTCTAAAAAGCGAGAGACACGACGTGCTGGCTGCGCAGGAGCTGAATTTGCAGCGAGCTTCTGATGAGGAGTTACTGCGCAAAGCGAAACAGAGTGGAAGGCTATTGCTGACGAGAGATAAAGGATTTGGGGCTTTGGCTTTCTTCCGGTCAGAAGAGTCGTCAGGGGTTATCCTGCTTCGGGGGAGCCCTGGGGAGATGGACCGACCAAACCAACGTGATAAACCAAATCAACAAGATAAACCAAATTGGGGAAGTTATTCTGCGTTGTGGAACCGCGTCGTTATCGCCTTCGGCCTCTTCCGCAAAAGTAAACATCTTCTGTCGCAGTTCTTTAACCAAACCAACCAAACAAACCAAACAAACCAAACAAACAATCTTCATTGGTACGCCCTCCGAACCAAATCCCGCCATGAAAAGCTTGTTCGCGATAGTTTGACGAGCCAAGGGATGGAACCGTTGCTGCCCACCGTGCAGCGACTGAGCCAGTGGAAGGACCGGAAAAAGGAAATAGAAATTCCGCTTTTTCCAGGATATTGCTTCCTCCGTTTCTTAATCTAAGAAAAACTGGTAGTGTTGAAAGTCTCTGGTGTCGTCGAGGTTGTGGGTAGCGGGAGCCAGGCTGAACCGATCCCGGACGAAGAGATTGAAGCCCTCAAGATGTTGATGACTAACGTCCTTCCCTATGATTCTCATCCCTACCTTCATGAAGGCATGGCCGTTGAAGTTATCAGAGGTCCATTGAAAGGGGTGCACGGAATTCTCTTGCGAAAAGAGAAACACCATACGATTGGTGTTAGGTGTTCGCCTCATCCAACAGGCTGCGGCGGTTGAAATCGATGTGGCCGATGTCGTGCGGGTATAGAGGAGGGTGTTCGAGCAGTCATGTTGAAGGAAATCTTTGACGAGCTGGTGACGAAGGTCGTCGGCGCTGCTCAAGTGGTGTATGGGGAGCAGCTGGTGTCGATCGTACTCTACGGGTCTGGGGCCAGAGGAACAATGCGGTATGACTCGGATCTAGATCTGTTGATCGTTGTGCGGGATCTCCCGCGTGGGCGGCTGAAGCGAGTTGAGGAATTCGAGGCGATTGAAGAAACGGTGGCGGAGGACTTTCGCCACGCGGCAAGCCCTGGGATCAACACGACCTTGTCACCGGTCTTCAAGACCCCCGAAGAGGTCTTGGCCGGAAGCCCGTTGTTTTTCGATATGGTTGAGGATGCACGGGTGCTCTACGACGGTAACGGATTTTTTGCAAAGAAGCTTGCTCGTCTGCGAAACCGATTTGCCGAGC
>CAYMQW010000334.1:0-3170 GCA_964392595.1 uncultured Nitrospiraceae bacterium | reverse complement strand
TCACTTCTGGGCTGACCAACACTGCATTATTTGCCAACCCTATGATTTGGAAAAAGGCGCTGGCACCTTTAACCCAGCAACCTTTTTACGGGCGTTAGGGCCGGAACCTTGGCGTGCGGCGTATGCCGAGCCCTGCCGACGTCCCACTGATGGGCGGTATGGAAACAATCCCAATCGTCTCCAACATTATTACCAATACCAGGTGGTGATGAAGCCCTGCCCGGATAACGTTCAAACGTTGTATTTGGAGAGTTTGGCTGTTTTGGGTATTGATCCGCGCAAGCATGACATTCAGTTCATTCAAGATGACTGGGAGTCTCCGACCCTCGGCGCCTGGGGCCTGGGATGGGAAGTGCGATTGGATGGAATGGAAATTACGCAGTTCACGTATTTCCAGGAAGCTGGTGGACAAGCGCTCGATCCGATCACGGTTGAACTGACCTATGGGACTGAGCGCATTGCCATGTATCTTCAGGAAGTCGATAACGTCTATGATTTGCTATGGACAACAGGCACGACGTACGGGGATCTCTTTCACGATGCCGAAGTCCAGTTCTCCACGTACAATTTTGAAGTGGCGGATGTCAGCATGTTGAGTGCGATGTTTACCTCGTGTGAGGCTGAATGTCGCACACTCTTGGAGAAAGGATTGGTTCTCCCTGCCTATGATTATTGCATGAAATCGTCGCATCTCTTTAATGTGCTGGACGCGCGCGGGGCCATTAGTGTCGCGGAGCGAACAGGGTATATGGGGCGAGTTCGGGGGTTAGCTCGCGCCTGTGCTACGGCCTATGTCGAACGTCGAGAGAGTATGGGGTTTCCTTTGCTGAAGAAAGCTAACGTGCCTGGATCTTTGAAGAATTCAAAAATGCTTCCCGCGAAGAAGGCCACAAAGCCTCAGGCGAAAAAGTCAAAAAAACCTCAAGCAACGAAGCGCACGCCATCACGTGCTCGGTCTGCCGCGTCAACTGGAAAAAAGAAATAACGCTCTCGTGATGAAACGATCGCCAACCAGAAAGCCTCAACCCTTAAAGGCAAAAGCCAAATCTTCAGTTCCGGCAACTGCCTCTTTTCTCCTTGAAATTGGTTCGGAAGAATTGCCCTGGCAAATGATTCAGCCGGGGATGACGCAGCTTGCGCAATCCCTGGATACAACGTTGACCGAACAACGGATTGCACATGGAGCGATACGTACGTATGGAACTCCACGGCGGTTGGCTGTACTGGTAGAGGATGTTGCTACGTCACAAACGTCGGCTCATCAAGAAGTGTTCGGTCCGTCAAAGGCCGTGGCCTTCGATGCCCAAGGACACCCTACCAAGGCTGCCGAAGGGTTTGCTAAATCGCAGGGCATCGACGCAAAATTTTTGGAAATTCGAGAAACCCCAAAGGGGGCCTATGTCTGCGCTGTGAAACATCAAGAAGGCCGACGAACGGATGTGGTGCTGAGCGAGACGCTGTCCCCTTTGATTCAGAGCCTCTCGTTTCCAAAAACTATGCACTGGAATGCGTCGGGAGTTCGGTATCCTCGACCAATTCGCTGGTTAATTGCGCTGCTGGGAAACACGATGATCCATATTGAGGTGGCTGGGGTAGAGTCGGGGAATCGAACGTGGGGGCATCGGTTCCTTTCGGGAAAGAAACCCTTCACGATCGCAGCTCAAGGAATCGAAGTGAAACGACCCGAGGTCTATGAGTCGACACTCGAACGCGCCGGGGTTGTGGCAGATCCTCTTCGGCGGCGGGCTAGCATGCACAGTCAAATCCATGCGCTTGCTAAGGCTGTCAAAGGTCACGCGCATCCTGCTCACCATGATGAGTTATTGGATCAAGCCGTTTTTTCAGTTGAATGTCCCAATTTGGTTTGTGGGGCGTTTGATAAGAAGTATTTAGAGTTGCCCCCAGAGGTGCTCATCACGTCCATGAAGGAGCATCAAGGGTTTTTCTCTGTTGTCAATTCGAAGCAAGTCTTGCTGCCGAAGTTTCTCGCGCCAACGAACATGAAAATCCCAAATATGAATTTGATCATGGTGGGGAATGAGCGAGTCTTGGCCGCACGCCTTGCGGATGCCCGGTATTTTTTTGAAGAAGACTGCAAAGGCAAATTGGCCGATCGCGTGAATCAACTCAAGGGTGTGGTGTTCCATAAGAAACTCGGAACTTTGTATCAAAAAACAGCGCGGACGATTTCTCTGATTGGGGCTATTGCCGAGGCTGTGGGATCGGGGGATTGTAAGGAGGCTTGTCAACGAGCGGCACTGTTGAGTAAGGCGGACCTGTCTACGGGCATGGTTGGAGAATTTCCAACGCTGCAAGGTGTCATGGGAAAAGAATACGCAGCTCACGATGGGGAATCGTCCGATGTCTGCCAGGCGTTAGGTGAATATTATCAACCGCGCACACCCGAGGATGCGATACCTGAAACCCATGTTGGCCAATTCCTGTCGATTGCTGATCGGTTGGATACCTTAGCTGCCTTTTTTCATGTGGGCATGGTGCCGTCCGGGTCGGAAGATCCGTTTGCGCTTCGACGGCAGGCCTTTGGGTTGGTTCGTATTGTCGTTGAAGGTATGGTTCACGTGAATCTCATTGACCTCCTTCGTCAGGCAGAACAATTGTTAACAAAACAGGGTGTGCAGTCGGTGCAACCCACGGAAGATGAGCAGGACAAAAACCCCAGGGAACCACTTGCGACGCTGGTTGAATTTCTGGCGGATCGGCTTCGATACTATGGGCGAACACTTCATGCGTTTCGCGATGATGTGATGGATGCGGTCCTTAAAGGGAGGAAATTGGGCGAGTTCTCTATGCCTGACCTGTTCTCGCGTATGGAAGCCCTTCAGGCCATCACGCATCAGAAGGATTTTGATCCGTTGATGGTGGGATTTAAGCGGGCGCATCGATTAGTCGAAAAAGAACAATGGACCTCAAATGAGGTGAACCCCGACCTCTTAGCCCATCAATCTGAGCAGGCATTGATTCAAGTTGTTGATTTGGCGCAAGAAACTGTGGCTGCATCAATAGCCGACATGGATTATCCCAGGGCCTTGCAGGCACTGATTGAGTTAAAAACTCCTATTGATGATTTTTTCGATGGGGTTCTGGTCAATACGCCCGAACCAGAGGTGCGGGCCAATCGATTGTCGTTATTGCGGAAGGTGGATGAATTA
>CAYMQW010000333.1:0-3179 GCA_964392595.1 uncultured Nitrospiraceae bacterium | reverse complement strand
TCCGTCCAAATCCGACCCAAATCTTGGCGCGAGATTGGTCAAGTTATTTTCTCGCGGGTCCTAAGTCGCAGCGCCAGCCATTCCTCCTGAATACGATTCTGAAGAACCGTCCATCCGTTCTCCTCAAATGCGGCGGTTATTTCGTCGCGATCATCTACCAGCAGCCCGGAGAGGAAGAGGTGTCCGGTCTTTGCAATGAACTGGTTCAGTTTCCCTACAATTTCTAAAAGAGTTCGACGGTCAATATTAGCGACGACGATGTCCCATGGGAAAGGCGAGCATTGCTCAAGAGTCCCGATGGTAAATTCAAGCTCTTTCCCGAATCCATTTGTGTGAGCATATTCTTTCGCGCATTCGATTGCTTGTGCATCGCAATCGAGCCCCAAGGCTCTCCGCGCACCCAATCGTATGCCCACCATTGCCAGAATGCCCGAACCCGTGCCGATGTCGAAGAGGGTTTCGCCTCCTTGAATCACGTCTTCAAGCCATTCGGTCAGCAGTTGGGTGCTAGCATGATGTCCGGTTCCAAAGGCTTGCTTGGGATCGATGACCAAATCGATGTCCTGGGGGTCTGTCGAGGCAGGCTCCCAACTCGGTCGAATTCGCACACGTTTCCCGATTCGTATCGGTTTTACCTCGCGGGCCCAATGGGCATTCCAATCTTGAGTCGGGAGGGTGTGTGTGGAAATCAGGTCTTCCGGGTGGGCCATGCCTAAGGTTTTCAAGGCGGTATAAATCGAAGCCTGGGCTTGCGGTGACCAATGGTCCGGGTCCCAATACACGTGAATCGTTTGGTTCTCGGTCCACGTTCCCAACAGTCCGGGTTGATTGATCAATCCCGTCAGATCATTGGGGTCGACGTCTGTCAAAATAAGAATGTCAATGGTGTGGTGATTCATGAATGTTGACGATTTTCAATGTACCACGTATCGTCTGCGGTCGAAATGATGAAAACCAGTCATGATAAGCAACGGCGTGAGCAGGCTATGGTTCGTGGAATCGATCGTGGTATCCGAATGCTCGATTTCGGTAAAACACGAAGCGCCATGTTTAGCCGCGTGCGCATGGGAATTGTGCTTGTAGCCATCCTCGTGTGCGGGCTCTTATATAACAATAAGTGGTTCGTCACGGGAAACTGGGTGCTTGCCGCCTGGATAATCCTCTTCGCGATCGTTGCCCAGTATCATAGTCGGTTAGAAGACGGTTTGGCGAGACTTCGACTATGGATTCAGATCAAGCAAACCAATTTGGCACGCTTGCAACTGGATTGGGAAGGCATTCCCGAATCCCATTTGGTTCTGCCTGCGGACCATCCCCATGGTAGAGATCTGGATCTTGTGGGAGGGCATTCTCTGCTTCGGTTATTAGACACCACGGTTTCTAATGAGGGGCAAACGCGTTTAGTGTCCTGGGTGGCGGACCAAAATGACCATCCGCTTTCCTTTACCGACTGGTGTTTACGACAGGCATTGGTCAAAGCCTTCACGCGGTACTTTGGGTTGCGGGATCGCGTGCGCTTAGTGGCCAAACTGGTGAGTCCTGTCCCCATCAATGGCGACAGGATTTATGTTCTCTTACAACACAGCTTTGATATTCCCCACCTCAAATTGCAACTGAGTGTTGCTGTCGGCCTGGCCAGTATCAATGTCGTGTTGTTTGCCATGTGGGCCATGGAACTTGGTCCCGGGTATTGGATTATTTCGTTTCTGTGTTATGGATTCCTGATATTGATGACCCGAGGCCGCTTGGGTCATGTGTTTGAACGAACAATCGACTTACAGCTGGAACTCGCCAAGCTCGCGGCTGTCATACGAGTCTTGGAAAAGAGATCCTTCAAACGAGAAGAAGCCATTCGGCATGTCACTGAACCCTTTCGAACAGGTGATGAACCACCGTCCTTGGCTATTAAACAATTAGCAAGAATTTGCAGTGGGCTCAGTCTCAAAGGGCATCCATTGATTCACATCACGATCAACTTGATTGGCCCATGGGATATGATCTGGACCTGGTACCTTGAAAAAGTGTGCGAGCGCCTTCGACCCGTGCTGCCTGTCTGGCTTGAACAGATCGCCACCATCGATGCGGCCATGTCCCTGAGCACCTTTGCCTTTCTTAATCCTACCTATGTGTGGCCAACGCGACGTGAGAATCCTGCTGACCAAGACGTAGGGGTGCTCACCACAGCACTGGGGCATCCTCTTCTACGGCATGAACAACGTGTCAGGAATAATTTTCATCTTCAAGCCGTCGGCCAACTGTTTTTAGTGACCGGTTCAAACATGTCTGGGAAAAGTACGTTTCTGCGGACGATCGGCGTCAATGTCTGTTTGGCACAAGCTGGAGGCCCGGTCTGTGCGGAGGCATGGGAATGGTCGTGGGTGCGAATTCATTCCTGCCTTCGTGTGGGTGATTCCCTTGAAGAAGGTTTGTCTTATTTTTATGCGGAGGTGAAACGGCTCAAAGGAATTTTGGTTGCAGTGGAGAATCCTGAACCGGATCCCGTGCTGTACCTGATCGACGAAATTTTTAAAGGGACCAACAATCGTGAACGATTACTCGGCAGCGAAGCCTTCATTCGAGAACTCACCACCGGGCACGGGTTGGGCTTGGTCACGACACATGATTTGGAATTAGCTAGACTAGAAGATGAATTGCCAGGCATTACTAACATCCACTTCCAAGAAACCGTCGGAGAAAAAGAATTAAAGTTTGACTATCATCTCCGGCCCGGCCCCTGTCCCACCACCAACGCCCTCCGCATCATGGCCATGGAAGGCCTGCCAGTTCCGAAACAGGAACAGTCTTAACGTTACCACGTGATGGGAAACGTTTTCAGGTGTTGAAGGATGAGAGTCTTCCCTCGTCGAGAAGGCGAGGGCGAGAATAATAATCCAAGGAAATTTGCACCTCGCTTTTTCCCGGTGCTCTGAGAAGCGTAACCCTTGAGGTTCCCCCTTTGGAAAAGGGGGTTAGGGGGATTTCCCAATCATGTTATTTTCTTTAACCTAGACATTATGTATTGACCTCCCAATCTTCAGGCACGTGGGGTAAGCTCCGGGGGAAATCACCCGGAGTTTACGACCACCATGAAGGAGGACAGGGCATGAAACAGGTTAGCAAGTTTGTTGGGTTGGATGTACACAAGGACACGATTGCGGTGGCGGTGAGTGAGGCGAATG
>CAYMQW010000332.1:0-3207 GCA_964392595.1 uncultured Nitrospiraceae bacterium | reverse complement strand
GCCCTATTAGACTTTCTCGGTTTCGGCTAAAAGCCTTCCACCTTCAGTCTATCCACCTGAGTAGCTACGAATATTGAAGAAATACTTTTCACGACTCCCAACCTAAAGGAACGAAACATGATTGATCTTCGCAGCGATACGGTGACTCAACCATCACCCGTCATGCGGGAAGCCATGGCCCAGGCGCAGGTTGGGGATGATGTGTACGGTGAGGATCCCACCGTCAATCGATTAGAAACCACTGCCGCGCAGTTGCTTGGCAAGGATGCTGCGTTGTTTGTGCCAACAGGGGTGATGGCTAATCAATTGTCGATTCGGCTTCATACGCGGGCGGGGGATGAAGTTATCGTCGAAAGTTCCTCTCACATTATTCGGTACGAAGGCGGATCGGCGTCGGCGTTATCTCAAGTGCAGTTGAGTTGCGTGCCTGGCGAGCGAGGCCTTCTTGCACTGATGCCGGTTCAGGCAGCCTTGCGACCGAAAGATTTGCACAGTCCTCCGACGACGCTCCTGTGTCTTGAGCAAACCCATAACGTCGGTGGGGGGGTCGTGTATCCCATCGGGACGATTAAAGATCTGACTTCTTGGGCCAAAGAGAATGGATTGGCTTGTCATTTAGATGGTGCGCGGCTATTCAATGCGGTGGTGGCGTCCGGGATTTCCGCAGCCGAGTATGCTCGGCATTTTGATACGGTGTCGTTTTGTTTATCAAAGGGTTTAGGTGCGCCTGTGGGGTCGTTGATCGTGTCCACACAAGATAATATCGACAAGTTGCGTCGTTTGCGGAAGATATTTGGGGGAGGAATGCGTCAAGCCGGGATTCTTGCCGCGGCAGGGCTCTACGTCTTGGAACACAATATTGCTCGGCTCAAAAATGATCACGACAATGCTAAACATCTGGCTTTGCAGTTGAAGCAGATTCCCACAGTGTTTGTGGACCCCGATCGGGTTGAAACCAATATCGTGGTTTTCGAGGTTGTGCAAAGCGAACGATCTACCCCAGAGTTATTGCAGGCATTCAAGGAGGCTGGGGTGCTGTTAAATGCCATGGGTGATCAGGTCTTTCGTGCGGTGACGCATTTGGATGTCGATGATCGGGATATGGAAAAAGCTGCGCACATATTGAGTTCAGTCCTGTCTGCTTGAAAAACTATCTGTTGAGTGTGAGTCAGATATTGGCACCCTCATACTCGCCGAAATCCTACGATGAGTTTCTGTTGCCGTCATTGACATCACCAGGTTTGGTTCCCTAAAATCCACTGTCTTTTTCAAGGATCAATACAAGGATTATCGCTATGTCGGATGCCGTTTCGTTTGCACACATTAATCAAATATTGGAATTGACCGATGATTTGGAAATCAATCGCGAGTGGGTGGAAATTCCCTTAGGCGCTGAATCCCCAGGCGTGGTCCGTAAATTGAAAAACGGAAAGTTGGAAATTATTGTGGACGCTGGCGTACCGTTTGAAGAATGGCTCGGATCGTTAGAGGCAAAGATCCGGGATGTGTTTGAGGTCGATGCGTAACCTGAGAGGGCTAGGCTGTGTCAGCTATAGAGTCATTGTTTCTATTTTGTACAGTCCTTCCAAAGGGGTTTCATAAACTCGAAGTACGAATATCGAATTTCGAAACAAATCCGAAATCCTAAATTCGAATGTTTTAACTTGGTCATTCTCCTGTGTTTCTGATTTCGATGTTCGAGCTTCGGATTTACTCTATTATTTTTCTACCATCAGCGGAGAGAACGGAAGCTCATTGAAAGAGCACTAAAGTTATGGGAACACGAGATCGCGATTGGCCTGGCTATACCATGTGGTTTTGTTGTCCTGGTTGTGGGAGGCTGTGGACGTTTCAAGCCTCAGATGTGGTGGCGTTGGATCCCAAATGTGCGTTGGGCCCTGCCCGAGTCAGCGAGGCGATTCCTAGCCAGATGTGTTCGATTTGCGACGGGACGCGGAGCGCGCCAGTTGCGGAGATTTAGCATGGTTCTGGACAGCTTGCCTTGAGTCAGATCGAAAGGCCTGTTTGTTTTCTTGGAACGGGACGTCTTGAGGCGAATGTGCAGTCCTGGTTTTTCTGCGCTTCACGGATTTATCCCAAGCAGACTCCCTTTCCTTTCATATCCGTTTTACCTTCCTTTACCGTTGTTTTTCCGATAGTCCATTCCTCGGTGGTGATCGTGATGGTATGCCATTTGAGGGCAAAAATTTTCCCTTGAGAGATGACGACTGCGTTTTTGGACTTAACCGCGACAACACCTCCCTACCCGATGCCGGGTGGGTAATGACGAGGCTAGTCGGGCTCTTCTTGATTGAGTAGGTGCCTCCTTCGTTCACGGTAAAGTTGCTGCTATTCAGTTTTCCAGAAATTTTCCCGACGGCATCAAAAATGGCAAAATTCAGTTGAGGGGGGGCCGCTTCCACGCGGTGAAATTTCAATTTGTTACGCGCCTTCGATTTCAATTGTTCCGTCGGTGTTGCGATATACATGTTGGCCAATTTGAATGTCCATTTTTTCCTTACCCCTTGTTATGAATCAGGTTTCCGAATGCGATCTAAGATAAGGGCGATACACCCCCCCAAGAGCCCACCTCCCAAAATGGGGGTTAGCAACTCAATGAGTTTCACTTCCCACAGAGGCTCCCCTGCCAGCATGATGTCTCGAATGCCGCCTTGGAGCAGAATCACCGCAGTGGCCATGAGAACCCCGACCAGAAACCACCAGGTGAAGATTTTCAGTGATTTCATAATACAGAGCCTGCAGTTGCCCTGGGGATGTCGCCGATTCTGCTTTGGCCCAATCTATAGCGGAAGAACACGATCCAGGCTCCGGTATTGAATAGCCTCTGCGAGGTGGGGTGGCTCCAAACGATCTGAGTTTGCCAAATCGGCAATGGTTCGTGCAACGCGAAGAATGCGACCGTAGGCTCTTGCCGAAAGCCCCAACCGATCCACAGCTTGTTCGAGTAACTTTTTGCCTTGGGCGTCAAGGGGACAGTATTTTTTGAGGTGTCGAGGCTTGAGTTGCGCATTGGTGAAAAGCCCGTCAGGGTGTAATCGTCTGGCTTGTTTGGACCGTGCCGCCGAGACTCGTTCGCGAATGGCGATGGAGGGTTCAGCCGATCCATCATGGCTGAGTTCCGATACGACCACGGCTGGGACTTCGAGGTGAATATCTATCCGATCGAGGAGCGGGCCGGAGAGACGT
>CAYMQW010000331.1:0-3212 GCA_964392595.1 uncultured Nitrospiraceae bacterium | reverse complement strand
GAGGATGCACAAGCCTTGGACTATATCCGACAGTCTCTCGGCTATACCAAGACATTGGGGTTACCGTTTGGCACGGGAGTCAATCTGTATAATCTGTCACGGTTAGCTGCCGAGGGTGTGTTAAAAGGACAGCCTGTTGCTTGGACGATGATGACGACTCTCGTCGATGGTCTTGACCAGCACCTCACAGAAAACCATGCTGATGCTGCGACGTTTTATGCCCTGACCAACACCGCTTTTTTGTTGTATTACTTGACCGAACCCCCACTCTTGGTTTCTCAAGATCCTGAAGGTGCCATTCAGTCCATGCATGCCTTTTATGACATGAAAAGTAAAGTATGGTCCTATTATGCCAAGGCGGAAAAACTCTTGGTGCAGGGTGCAGTGCTTCCTAAAGATCAGGTGTTGCCTACACAAGTTATTCTTAAGCTGAACAGGATGGAACTCGCGCAAGAGGCCGGAGAGCAGGAATCGGTCCTGAAGATGCAAGAGGAATTATTGGATTTGGTCGAAAACCAAAAGACTTCGAATGGTTGGCTAGGGTTTGTCTCTCAAGCCGAGCAAACCACGGATCTAGCGGAACAGCAAGCTTTGCTTGCCCGTGCTTTTGATGCAGTCATGGCGTTGCCGCCACAAGTATCCGATCCGCGGCAGGGCACAACCGCGATCCTGGCTGGGCTGCGGACCCTGTCTCGGATGTATGTGGATCAACTCGTGCAAACCGAAGCGTATGCGCAGGCATTCGAAGTGGCCGAGCGGCTGGACATGCGGGCTATGACCATTCAATTGCAGGAGTCACTTGGTGAGGAGTTTTTTTACAAAGGAGTGGGTGAGTACGAAGGGGAGCTTCGGGGTGTGTTGGACGAAATCCGAAACAGTTTGGCTACGGCACGGTCTGAAGAACGCGAAGCATTGCTCATGGAACTCGAAGAGCTGTTATTTGCTCTGTACGAAGAATATCCGGCGGCCACGAGTTATTTCTGGCAATATGCGCCTCCAGAAGACACGCTGTCTCTCGTCTTGAATTCTGATCGAGTGTATCTCAAGGTTGTTGAAGGTATGAATCAGCTTCATGCGTTTGTCCATGATGGGACTAAAGTCCAATATATCCCGCTTGATATGAATGAAGGCCAAGTCTCCGTGAGTGAGGGTCTGGGAGCTCGCCTCTCAAGTGAAAGCCCGCTGTATTTGTCGGTTCCGGTCAATCATGCCCGAACATTTCAACAGGCTATGGCACCGACAAAGCCCGTGACTCGAGTGTCGAGCTTTTATGATTTTGTGAATGGGTATCATCAGCGAAGTGTGTTTTATTCGAATATCGGGATCATTGGTGGGTTGGTATTGGATCCGGGTTTGACCGCCGGTGATGTACAGATTTCGTCCGAATCATTGATTGGCATTCCCGCGCACGACCATCCGATTGTTGATCGATTAGACGTGTTCATTGCCACCCAACCAAGGCAAGCATTCAACTTTCCCTTAGCCGAAGAGTTGCAGGTGCGAGAACTCTTACCCGTGGGGCGGTTAGCTGGACACCCGCATCATACGGCCGTTCTTTTTTCTCAGTCCTCCGTGGCTTCCTCGAATCCAGCCTTGGTCTCAGCGCTTATCCGCGCAGGGTTTCCGCATGTGGTAGTTGTTCGCGGGAAGGAACATGAAAAAGAGGCCAGCCTATTTACCTCGCTGTACTTAGCCTATTTGAATGATTTGCCTTCTGACGAAGCGGTACTGATGGCCCAAAGTGATGTGTGGGGGGACAAGGCTGGTTCCACCCATGTCGAGCTGTTTGGCTATGCTGGTATGAATGAGGAAGAGCGAGCCGAGTTTGCCGCATCTATTTATGATGAAGAGTTGTCGTCAGCCGTCAGTCTATATCAGGAAGACCAATTCGATCCTGCGCTACAAAAAATAGAACACGCGCTTTCCGTGATTCACTACGCGGACAAAACACAAGACTTTTCGGATTTGACCAAACTGGCGGTCGATGCGTCCTTCAAGATCGGGAATTATCGCAACGCGGTGTTTCATCAGGAACGGCTTCTGAAATCGCTTGATGAATCCACGCAACCCGAGGAACGCTCAGAAGCCTTGTATCGATTGGGAATTCTCTATTCGCGGTTAGAGCAGTTCGATGATTCGATTCGGTATTTACAGGAAGCCATTGAATGGTGGACCAAAGCCGAAGAGCTGGATCGTTTGGCGGAAGGCATCGCGCAATTGGGCGTGGTGCGGGAAAATATGGGAGCCTATTCCGATGCGTTGACGGAATTTGGCCGTTCGTTTGAGCTCTATGAGGAGATTGGCGAGATTGGCGACGTGGCCACGCAGCATCGTCGCATTGGTCGAATTTATTACTTGCGATTAGGCCGATATGAAAAAGCCAGAGAACAGTTTCATGCGGCGCTCGAACTATACCGTGAACTTGAAGATCTCAATGGAGAGGCCGAGACCTTGTTCGAAATAGGCCTGACCTACGAAAAAATGGGCCTGTTTGATGAGGCTGATGAACGGTATCAAGCGGGCAAACACATCGGTCAAACAATTGAGTCGCCTTATCTTTTAGCGACGGCCAATTTGTATTTGGCCAATACGGCCTGGTTTCGAGGCGATTACCACGATGCGTTTCAGAATCTCACGCAGGCCGGCAAACAAGCCGACACGGCTCAGGATGCGCAGCTCACCATCATGGTGAAAAATACGCGAGGCTTGATGTATTGGACCTTGAATGATTTGGATAAGGGGCTGACGCATTTAAAGCAAGCCGTGGCCTTGGCGGACAAAGCGGATATCAAAACAGAGCTGGCTTCCTCGCTCAATAACTTGGGGCTCATATATCGGCAACAGGGCGACTACGTCACGTCACTCGAATACTTTGAACAAGCCAAAGCCATCGATGAAAGCCTAAATAGTCGGTGGGGACTTGGCTACGATTATCGCAACATAGGCATGGCGTTGTTGAAGCTCAACCGATTGCAAGAGGCGTTGACACACTTTGTCCAAGCGGCACAAATTAGTGCCGAAATCAAAAATGCCATCAACTGGGTTAAGGCTTTACTGGAGTTGGGGAACGTGCACCGGAAGCTCAAGCATCCGGACAAGGCCGTCGAGTACTACGAACAGGCCTATGATCTCTCCAAAAAATACGGCATCAAAGAAGTACTCTGGCGGGCAGCGGCAGGACAAGCCGGTGTTCTCCAAGAACGCGGTCAAGC
>CAYMQW010000330.1:0-3213 GCA_964392595.1 uncultured Nitrospiraceae bacterium | reverse complement strand
ATGGCCCGAAGATTGGATGCGAGATTGGTCAAGTTATTTTCTCGCGGGTCCTTACGACTTATCGATGGGCCATATACAACAGAAGGGTTCCACCATTCGCAGGGCTCCATTTCGCACGCCCTCGGAGTTTACGCTCGGCATCAGTCATCCCAATCAACGAATCCACTATATGATCAAGGCTAAGGAAATCTTCTTCGCCGATCCCTTCGAGTTTGAAAAATACGACATTCGCATCCGATGGAATATCACTTTTGCCATCATCTCCCTTGAGGTCCCATCCTATGTTGTCGGGTGTTACGTTGTCTTTGATAGTCACGGGAATACTGGTGGGAAGAAACATGTGAAACCCCATTTCGGGAGGCAAGTCTGAGTTAAATTTTTCCAAATAGGGGCCTTGAAACTTTGGCCATAGGTTGGTGCCCAACACGAGGGGATCGGTCGAACTGAGTGTTAAACGAGAGGCCAGCGAGCTCTTCACCGCAGAATCCCCGGTTCCCTCCAACTGAGGGACGCCTTGTGCATCCAACGGAAGCAGCGAGCCCATATCGGAATAATATTTCGTGATCCCGATTTCATACGTGTGAGTGGCTGTGGCTAACGCATCGATTTTAGAATCGTTAATCACATCAAAGACACGGGGTACAATCATTGCCGCCAACACCGCGATGACGCCAAGCACGCCAATCATCTCGATCATCGTCATCCCTTCATGAGTACGAAGCTTTTGCATAATCGTCCTAGCCTTTCCGAAAAATCTGTCCTCACATTGCCCGTTTGGCGTTAAACCGCATGTATGTATGCCGTTTCATCGGATTGTTCGTTCTTATTCTTAAGGGCGTGGCAAACCAAAAATCAGTCGCTGGTCGCTAGGGGCTAGTCGCTCGTATGTGACAAGAAGCAAGGAAAGATCTTACAAAACAAAGTGACGAAGGTTTTCAAGGATCATCAACGTACCGATGATGCCAGTTATCACGCCAAACGCCGTGGCAAACCGTCGGTGATCTACTTTGTGACTTAACGAAGTTCCAGCGAGAATCCCGAGTAGACTTCCCGTTACCACGATAGCCGTGAGCCCCAGTTCGATGGAAGCCATTTCCAAGTGACCTATAATGCCTCCGACCGTTGTCAGGCCAATGATCATGAGCGACGTCCCCACCGCCATGGTTGCCGGAAATCCCAACACCCCAATCAACGCCGGGACAATGAGAAAGCCTCCGCCAATGCCAAAAAACCCCGTGAGTATTCCTACGCCAAATCCAATACTCAACGCCCGACTCACGCATGTGATTGAAAACTGACGTGCGCACCCTTCCGTTTGATCTGAAATCGAACGGCTTCTCCGCCCCAGCGACCAGGCACTGACGCCCACCATCAGCAGCCCAAACAACAGGAGGATCGTATTTTCGTTGATCAGAGTATGACCGAGAGCGCCAACCCACGCACCCATCAACCCGGTACTACTAAACACCAAGGCCGCTCTTCCCTTGACGTGGCCATCCCGACTTTTCCTCCACGCCCCAAATAAGGCGGAATACCCCACGACCATTAACGAGATGACTATGGCTTTCTGAACCGGTACACCCACAAGGTACACCAACAAGGGAATGGCGAGCATCGACCCGCCAGACCCTGTCGTGCCGAGCATCACACCGACCACGAAACCGGACAAGAGCGCGAGGACAAGTTGAAGATCCATCATATAAATTCGTTCATCCCAACATCGTTGACGTAATCAGTAATGCGTGAAGCGAAAGAGTTGTTTCGGTGTCTTCCTTCTAGCCATCCTACTCATCACGCATGACGCATCACGCGTCGCCCATTACGAAGGAGGCCGTGCCTTCGCCAGATCAGGAACCGCACATGTCTTCCTATACGCTCTCACGATAAAGACCGTGATTGCCAGGCCTAATAGAAGCATCGTGCCAACCATGAACATCACCGTCCATTGATCCTGAGTCGCTAACATGGCCGCAGCATCATGCTGAGACAGCCAAGAGACACGCACGGCATGACGCACTATCACCATCAAACACACCGTCACTACTAAGCTCAGAGTTCCGCCAATGGCTAACCCACGGATATGTGGGGCCATCAATGCTGCATTGAGCAAGACCAAGCTCAATAAAGCCGCCGTTAACCCGACGAAAAAAGCCAAGGAGCCAAAACTTTGGCCACTCACCAAGTCTAGCCGTACAATTTCTGGTAGAGATAAGAATAACCATGGGCCAACCACAATCTGTGGCAACGTCCCAGCCAACGTCCAAGCCACTCCATATCGGGTCACCCAGGTTGCATAACGTTCTTTCGGTTTATCATTGACGAAAGCTTGACCATCCGAAGACAAGAAGAGTCCATAGCACACCAAAAACATGCCCATCCCTGCCACTGCCGCCAACACCAAATGCCCAAACCGGGGAATGAGCGAGGGAAGTGTCGACATCGACCAGAGACTAGCGTGTTGAATATCGGCCCATTGATCGGGATGAAGCATGAGCACGCTGATCAGGACAAAAACAAAGGTCACCCCCAGAAACATGATGCCACTCAGGGCACCCATCGTCAGTCGAAGCCCGGCGCGGTGCGCCAGAGATCCACACCACTGCTTATATCCATACACACCACCAGCTCCCAACACCAGCGCAGCGACCGCAGCAATCCACACGCCTCCGAGAAGACTCGCAGCCGTTGCGAACACCGAACCATAGAGAATCTGAACCAGCACCAACGGCAACACGCCTAAAACCACGGCCACACCCAAAAACCCCGGCAACCATTGGGCCAAGGTGATTGCCAACTGCCGGTAATACGCACTGCCTGTCATGGTTCCGATCGCGTCCGTCATCACGGTAATCAGTGTCCCACCCACAACCAGGTTCATAAACAACACATGAACGAGAAACGCCAAGATCAACAGTCCATGAATGATGGGGTCGGATTCTGGAAGAGAGAGGGATGGCATGGTAGAAATTGAGAAGTTCATGTCCTGCACGATAAAACGAAAAGGAAATTACCTCAAGGGAAGGTTGAAAAAAGCCGCCAGCCTTCGCTAAAGCTACGGCTGACAAGCCAGCGGTTCCATGCCTGCCGAAGCGGCTTCGCGTAGGCAGGTCGCCCTTTTGCCGTGCTCACGTACTATGAGTACGCTCCGCGCGTCAAAATGGCTGCGGCCTTGCCCGTGGAAGAGCGCGTCTTGGCGCGCTTGGGTTGGGCGGG
>CAYMQW010000329.1:0-3220 GCA_964392595.1 uncultured Nitrospiraceae bacterium | reverse complement strand
ATGGAATGGATGAAATCATTGCAGCCACCGCATGTACAATGTTCGAGTTTCTTTGATCACCTGTTGCACACTCGACCGGAGTTAACACCAGCCGCACGCTGGGGTGGGTCGTTGCCAACTCCGATATCAGCGGAAGACGTTCAGCGTGGGTATCTGGCCTCGGTCACGCATGGCACCACGGTTCTCGCGATTAAATATGATCACGGTGTGATAATCGCTGGTGATCGGCGAGCAACGGAAGGGTATCAACTTGCCGCCCGTACCATGGAGAAGGTGTTTAAAACTGATAGCCATTCCGCGATGGCGATTGCAGGCGCAGCCGGACCCTGCATCGAAATGGCAAAACTGTTTCATATTGAGTTGGAACACTACGAAAAAATTGATGGGGTGCCGTTGTCGTGTGTGGGAAAAGCCAATCGACTTGGGCAAATGGTCAAAGCCAACTTGCCGATGGTCATGCAAGGCTTGGTGGTCATCCCGTTGTTTGTCGGCTTTGACTTGAAGTTGGGGAAGGGTCGAATTTTTAAATACGATGTCACCGGTGGACGCTACGAAGAGACTGATTATCATTCAATTGGGTCCGGCGGAAAAGACGCCAAAGTCACCATCAAAGAACGGTATCGACGGAATCTCCCTGAGGAAGACACGATTCGGCTTGCCTTACAAGCCCTGTTCAGCGCGGCGGAAGAAGATGTGGGAACCGGTGGCCCAGATATCTTACGCCGGATTTTTCCAACCATGAAACTCATTGACATGGACGGTGTCCGAGATGTCGAAGAATCTCGGATTGCTTCCATGTGCGATGAATTGGCCCGGGCTAGAACTACGCAGGATTAATCATGTCCATGCCCTACTATGTGTCTCCCGAACAACTCATGCAGGATAAGGCTGAGTATGCCAAGAAGGGTATTGCCAAAGGCCGTTCGATTATTGCCATGGAATATCAAGATGGTGTGTTGTTTGTGGCCGATAATCCCAGCACGTCGTTATTCAAAGTATCGGAAATTTATGACAACATCGCGTTCTCCGGAGCAGGTAAATATAGTGAATTTGAACATTTGCGAAAAGCCGGAATCCAACACGCGGATTTAAAAGGGTTTATGTATAGCCGGGAAGATGTGACCGCACGATCGCTTGCGAATGGGTACTCCCAAACGCTCGGAACAATTTTCAGTCAAGAATTAAAACCCTTCGAAGTGGAAATTTTGTTAGCTCAGGTAGGGGAACAATCGGGCGACAATGAACTCTACCGCATCGCTTTTGATGGCACGATTTTCCAGGAACGCTCATTCGTGGCCATCGGAGGGCGTTCAGACGCCTTGCTTGGGGCCTTGCAACAGAGTGCTGAAGATCAACTCGTGGAATTGAAATCGGCCCTTAATCATTGTGTGGCTGCGCTGAAGACGGTTTCCGAGCAAGACGTGACTCCTGATGGTTTAGAAGTTGCGCTACTCGACCGTCTTCGTCCCGGTCGAAAATTCCGACGTCTTTCCCAAGACGAATTCTCTTCTCTTCTTTCTTAACCCTAGACAGCAGTTGGATCACAAAAGTCCGCGCAAGCTCTTGGCGCACCTGGCACAATACAAAAATGTCTCATCACCACCGAGGTGACCACGACTTTTTGTATTTCACCATGCACACCAATATCTTACACGGCTGTTTTGCGCCCAACTGCCGTTTCTAGGCTGACACATTCCTTCGTCATTTACCGTATTGCTTGGGGTAAATCAGTTGAAGGTCAGGGAAGCTGAGGTGTATGCTGAACTAGGCATTTTAAGTAGGTGTCATCATGATGAAACGAATTTTTGGTCTTGAGTGTGAATACGGCCTGACGTTTTCTCCCAATGGGCGGGTGTATCTGCCTATTGAGAAGATTCTCGGATATATCTTTGAGGGGCTCATTCCCAATAGCTGGCCTTCCAATGCGTTCTTGACGAATGGTGCCAGATTTTATCAAGACACCGGCTGCCATCCTGAATACTCCACGCCAGAATGTGATGATATTTTCGAACTCCTGGTCCATGAAAAGGCTGGTGAACGAATCCTAGAATCATGCCTGCCTGCTGCCGAGGAACGTCTCCGCGAGGAGGGCCTGTCCGGCGACATCTTTCTGTTCAAAAACAACACGGATTCCTTGGGGAATACGTACGGGTGCCATGAGAATTTTCTCATGCGGCGAGATGTGGATTTTTGGAAAGTGGCGGAGCAGCTTATTCCCTTTTTTGTGACCCGCCAGGTTTTTTCCGGATCAGGAAAAGTTCTCAAGATTTCCGGCAAGCCGCAATATTTTATCTCACAGCGGGCGCAACACATCCATGAAAAAACGTCCTCATCGACGACCTCGTCTCGAAGTATCATCAATACACGAGATGAACCTCATGCGGATGCCGAACGCTTCCGACGGCTTCACATCATTCTGGGCGATTCAAATATGTCCGAGTTTACTATTTATCTCAAGGTTGGGACCGCCGCGTTGGTTTTGTCCATGATTGAAGACGGTTTTTTCCTTCCCAGCATTGAATTAGAAGATCCCGTGAAAGCTATTCGTGAAATTTCCCGTGATCCCACGTTAAAGAAACGCGTGAAGTTAGATGATGGACGGGAGCTGACTGGTTTGGAAATCCAGCGCATGTATTTAGAACGAGCTCAGGAATATTTGCCCACCCAGCCGTTTGATAAAGTGATGGCGGATGTATTGAAAGAATGGGAGCGGGTGCTGAATGCCTTGGACGATGACCCGATGCAATTGGTGAAAGAGGTGGATTGGGTGACCAAAAAGTGGTTGATGGAAGCGTACATCGACCGGAAGCATTGCGGGTGGGATGATCCACGCATTGCGATGATGGATTTACAATACCATGACGTGAATCGGAAACGGGGCCTGTATTATGTCCTGGAATCGCATGGGAAGGTGGCCAAAATTATTGATGAACAAGCCATTGAACGGGCCATGACGGTGCCTCCGCAATCAACCAGAGCCAAGGTACGTGGGGATTTCATTCGATTTGCACGAGCGAAGAATCGTTCGTATACTGTGGATTGGACCTATTTGAAGCTGAATGGATACTGGGAAGAGACCATTCTGTGCATGGATCCATTTACATCGTCCAATCGGCGAGTCGATGAATTGTTAGCACAAGTGCCGGCTGCTCGTCTGTATCCCTAAGGACCTGAGAGAAAATACCTTGGACATCTCGCATCCAATCTTCGGGCCATCTTT
>CAYMQW010000328.1:0-3238 GCA_964392595.1 uncultured Nitrospiraceae bacterium | reverse complement strand
AATATACCAGCTAGCCAACAGTTAAGGTGGTGCACTTATTATGTGAATTCAAGTTTTGATAAAGTTACGTTTGCATCAGAAATAACTAACTTGGCAGGTTATGCACGGTCTACGTTAGAGAAACATTTTGACCTAAAAGAAAAAATGGTTTCTGTAATTGGACATATAAGGAGGTGCAATTCCTGAAACTCAGTGCGCCTCCCCCCAGGAGGTGCCCTGCCCGACATCGACTGTCAGCGGCACAGACAGTTGGACTGCTGGCAACGACGCTGACTCCATAACTTTCTTTACAACCTCGCCTGTTTGATTGGCAGCATCCTGTTCAACTTCAAAAAGCAATTCGTCGTGGACGGTTAAAAGCATTTTGGCTTTTGCAGTGAGGTTGTGTTGTGCCAATGCACTTGGCACACGAATCATGGCGCGTTTGAGAATGTCGGCAGCGGTGCCTTGGATGGGGGCATTGATGGCGGCGCGTTCTGAGAAATTTCGTCGGGCGGCATTTTTTTCGTGGATGCCTGCGACATGGCATCGGCGACCAAAGAGTGTTTCCACGTATCCATGTTCCCGGCAAAATTGTTTGGTGCGGTCCATGTATTCATGAATACCAGGGTATCGTTCGAAATAGGCTTTCATATAGGCGGCGGCTTCTTCATTGGATATGCCAAGTTGACGGCTGAGACCGAACGCGCTAATCCCGTAAATGATGCCAAAATTGATCGCTTTGGCTTTGCGGCGCATGGCAGGATCTAAATTTTCTGCTTCAACTCCAAAAATTTGTCTGGCGGTGAGGGCGTGAATGTCTTGGCCTTCGTGGAACGCCTGCTTAAGCACATCGATGTTGGCAATGTGTGCGAGTAGACGGAGTTCAATTTGTGAATAATCCAGTGACAGCAGGGTCCACCCAGGATTGGCGACAAAGGCATGGCGGATTTTTCGCCCATCTTCGGTACGGATGGGAATGTTTTGAAGATTGGGATCGGTCGAAGACAAACGACCTGTTGAGGCAGCCGCCATGGAATAGGAGGTGTGGACTCGTCCCGTTCGTGGATTGATCTGTTCTACCAAGGCATCACTATACGTGCTTTTCAATTTATCGAGCTGTCGCCACTCTAACATTTTGCCTGGCAGCTCGTGGCCCTCGGCGGCCAGGGATTCTAATACATCGGCGCCCGTGGAATACGCGCCGGATTTCCCCTTTTGTCCACCCACGAGTTGCATTTCTTCAAACATGACTTCACCCAGTTGTTTGGGCGAGCCGACATTAAATTCATGCCCGGCTAGTTGGTAAATGTCTTTCTCTAAGATGGCTTGGCGTTTAGCAAAGTCTTTACTGAGAGATTCCAGCTGCGCGCGATCGACTTTTATGCCTTCGGCTTCCATGTCTACAAGGACGGGAATAAGTGGCCGTTCTAAGATCTCATAGGGCGTAACCATTCGTTCGACCAACAGGCGGGGTTTGAATAAGTGGTGAAACTGGAGTGTGATGTCTGCATCTTCGGCGGCATAGTCCAAGGCTTTGTTTAGCGGAACCAGGTCAAAGGTGATTTTCGATTTCCCGGTTCCCGCGACTTCTTTGAACTTGATTGTGGTGTGGCCCAAATGAAGTTCGGCCAATTCATCCATACCGTGGCCATGGCTGCCTCCGTCCAAGATGTAGGACATCAACATGGTATCGTCGACCGGCAAAATGGTAATTCCGTATCGCCGAAGGACCACCATATCGTATTTGAGGTTGTGACCGATTTTGAGCACCGAGGGGTCTGCTAACAGCGGACGCAGAATATCGAGCGCTTCATCGAGGGGAATTTGAACGAGAGGTTCGTTCTGTTGGGAGGAGTGCTTTTGGGTAGATGATTCGGAGAATTCCAATTCTGATGCGGGCTCAGGGTGCCGATGGGCGAGTGGGATGTAGCACGCATGGCCGGGCTTCACGCACAAAGAAATGCCGACTAATTCCGCTCGGCTTTCATCCAATGACGTCGTTTCGGTATCGACCGCGACTGCGCCAGCATAGCGCGCTTGGGTCACCCAATCTTGCAGAACTGGGATAGATTGGACGAGTTCATAGTGTCGAGTGACTGGAGCCGTCGGGCCGGGTGGCGGAGCTCCTTCGATCTCAGGAATATCTTGACCGGAAGCCGCTAAGCGGCTTTGGATCTTGGCTATGAGGGATTTGAAGCCTTGTTCATTAAGAAAGTTGAGTAATTGTTGTGGGTCTGGATTTTGGCGTTGCAACTGGTCCACTGTGAGGTCGGTCGGCACGTCATCCCGTAGGCGAACGAGTTCTCGTGAGAGTCTGGCTTGATCCGCAAAATCGATAAGGCTCTGGCGTCGTTTCGGTTGCTTAATTTCTGAAGCCCGAGCGAGAAGCGAGTCAAGATCACCATATTCGTGAATAAGTTGTGCTGCGGTTTTCACGCCAATGCCAGGGACACCTGGCACATTGTCTGTCGAATCGCCAGCCAGCGCTTGCACATCCACTACTTTCTCCGGGCCAACGCCGAATTTCTCTTTGACTTCCGCAGGGCCAATCTTTCGGTTTTTCATCGCGTCGAACATGCTGACGCGATCCGTGACCAACTGCATCATATCTTTATCCGACGAGACAATGATCACTTCTATCCCCTCGGCCTCCGCTTGTCGCGCATAGGTCGCAATCAGGTCATCAGCTTCGAACCCCGGCTTTTCAATACATTCCACATTAAAGGCACGCGTGGCATCACGAACTAATGGAAATTGGGGAATCAATTCATCCGGAGGCTCAGGTCGGTTCGCTTTGTATTCCGTATAAATTTCATTGCGAAACGTTTTACGGGCCGAATCGAAAATCACCGCTAGGTGTGTGGCGTGAAGATCATCCAGCAGTTTCAGTAACATGTTGGTGAAACCCAAAACGGCGTTGACCGGGGTTCCGTCTGGTCGAGTTAAGATCGGAAGTGCGTGAAACGCTCGAAATAAAAAGCCTGAGCCATCAACCAAACACAGGTGCTTTGTGCCGGAGTTCTGGTTTTGAGGGGTCATCATCATACGTGGTTTGCCTGGAGCGCAGAGAATGGTTCAGGCGTATCTTTTGTGAAAAATGTGTTTAAACCTAGAATCAGCAGTTGGATCACAAAAGGCCGCGCAAGCTCTAGGGTCCGTCACGAAATAACCGGGACAATTGGCCAAGACTATTTTGGAACAAGCCAAGGAGCGAAGAGCGCGCATACCGGGAGTATGGAAGCGATGAGCGACGCTG
>CAYMQW010000327.1:0-3245 GCA_964392595.1 uncultured Nitrospiraceae bacterium | reverse complement strand
ATCAGGACCCGTTGGAATTTCCGCGGGTTCTTCCACTTCTTGAGCTGCATCGACCAGATTCGGCTTCGAATCCAAGCATCCAGGTCTCGGAACAGCACCCGACATTCCTGGAGTCGAAAGTAGCCACTCCCCCCTCTCAGGTACTGATTGAGTTCGTGGATTCCCTGGTCGATCGACCGTGGATTATTCCGCCGGGTCAGCTCCCGAACCCTTCGCTTGAGCGTAGTTCGGGCGATCTGGCTCACCAGGATCTTCCCTCCCAGGAGCTGGAACCCTAGAAAGGTCACCGCCTTGATCCCGGTCACCTGACTCTTCTCCTTGTTGACCGGGAGTCTGAGGTGCTCCTCTCGATACCGGATCGTGCCCGCCATCACGCGGCGAGCAGCGCGCGCTGACTTTAGGAGAATCACAAAGTCATCCGCCCACCGGCAGAACCGCAGCCCGCGTCGCTCCAGCTCGTTCAGCACCCTGTTCGCCAGTAGCGGTGAGAGTGGGGAGCCCTGAGGGCATCCCTTGCTCGGCTTCTCGAACACCTCGTCTACCACCACCACGGCTTTGAACGCTCTCGCGACCAGCGTCACGAGCCTCTCGTCCGCCACGTACCGGCGGACGAGTTGAAGGATGAGGTCCTGGGGGATCTCGTCAAAGAAGTGCAGATCAGGATGGTTGCCCCTCTTAGGCAAGCCCTTAACCGGAAGTTACTGACTGTGCCTCCAATTCCATCGAGCAGCCAGAAACATCTCCTCCCAGAGGCCATGAAACACAGAGCAAACGCTCGTTTTTAGCCCATCTGGAAATCTTCAACCGCAATACCGTACAATCCCCCTCTGTGGGAATGTAAATCCAGCCTTTGTCAAAACGGCTGATGTATCTCATTGTTCATTTTCAGGAAACCGGAAAGACAGGACCACACCCGTTGCAGATTCCGACCCAACCAAACATTTGGATTGCGCGAGTCATTGGCATTATCGCGATTGCCTCGGGGTTTGTTCTTGGGATTGAAGGCCTGAATCAGCCTGATTCTATGTGGCTCTCCACTGCCCTGGGATTACTCGTGACAGGACTCTGCGCCCAAGGCTATGCCTTCTATCGCACCATCACCCAAAAAATTCAACCAGCCGACAAAAAGGATGTATGATGTTGTTTCATTTTCGCCTCCCCCCCACACACCGCTTTCTGCCCACCCTGTTACTTTGGGCTGGATTGGCTATGCTCATCGTGTCACTTGGAGCCTGTAGCCATTGGCGCGATTCCTATCTCAAAAGCGCCGTCGAGGAAGCAACCCAAGATGACATTGTCGCCAAATTTGGAAATCCCTGGCGCAAGAAAGAGTCACTGTTACATGGTGAATCGACCTGGATTTACCGCTATACCCTGACCAAAAGCGAACTCGATCCCATGGGGTTCAATACGTTAGGCAGGGGGGTGAGCCAAGTCACCAACTCCGCAGCCTCGATGTTGGGGAAAGGTGATACCACCCTTGGCTCAGATAAACCCCAATGTTTCCATTATCTGCTCACTTTTGATCAAGCCAAAATTCTTACGGATTGGGTTCGAGAACCCTGCACTCCCACGTCTCTATGACCGAGACGCACCCATCGACATTCTTCGCTCCCTGTCCTCGAGGACTGGAGACTGTGCTTCGCGACGAGCTCACTCACGTACAGGCGACACACACTGAAGCACTTCAGGGAGGAGTTCGGTTTCGCGGGCCATTTGATTTATGTTATCGCGTCAATCTTCACAGTCGAATTGCCAGCCGGGTGTTATGGGCCATCTCCGAGCGCGCCTATCGGACCGAGAAAGACATTTACCACGCAGCGTTGGCACTCCCCTGGCCTTCCTGGTTTTCCGTCGCCAATCGCATTAAAATCCATGTCAGTGCTCACCATTGTCCCCTCACCAGTCTGAACTTTGTCACGCTACGGATCAAAGACGCAATTTGCGATCACTTTCGCAAAGCCACAGGCACACGCCCCGACGTTGATACCCGCAATCCCAACATCAGCATTTATGCATTTTTGGATGACCGCACGATTACCTTCTACCTGGATACCACAGGTGACCCGCTATTTAAACGAGGGCTTCGCAAAACCCAAGGCCCCTCCCCATTGAGGGAAAACCTAGCTGCGGGCATTTTACATCTAGCCGGATGGACACCAGGAGATGTGTTGCTTGATCCCATGTGCGGGAGTGGCACCTTTCTCCTCGAGGCAGCCCAAATGGCTGGCAACATTGCCCCGGGACTCGACCGCCCCTTTGCTTTTGAAAATTTTTCACACTTTGATCAAGCGACATGGGATCAATTGCGCACCAAGAGCCGGACCGCGCAACGATCGATTCCACCGGAAACCCTGTTTGGATTTGACCATGATTCGCAAGCCGTCAAGGCAGCGAACACGAATGTAGAAGCGGCTGGGTTTGGAGACGCGATCACCATTGGACAGGCGGATGTCCTAGATGTCCAGGCACCACATCCGCACGGGCTGCTGGTCACGAATCCGCCATATGGAGTTCGTAGCGGAGAGGATTTGAAACTGGCCGAATGGTACCCTCAACTCGGCGACGCGCTCAAACGCCACTTTATGGGCTGGCGAGCATTTTTCTTTACAGCGGATCTACGATTGGCGAAACTCATTAGACTGTCAGCAGCACGGAGAACGCCTCTCTTTAATGGCGCACTGGAATGTCGGCTTTTTGAATATCCCATTGTGCAAGGCAGCCATCGTGCGAAACCCAAAACTGAAACGCTCTCTACGTAAACCCTGAGGTTTTCCGATGCCACAAATCCACAAAAGCGGAGCATTCTTACAACAATGTTTTTCCGTCCATCCGTTATCACTCAGTGTAAAAATGCTGACGCTTCCTGACAAAATGGGGATTGCATGTGTCAATTGCAAGTTCCGCCACCGACTCACCATTAAAAAATTATCTCGCATCATTGGGGATTCAGCCTCAATCGACGACAATGCAGCCACAAACTTGGAATCCTGCATCAGCCAACATCAAGAAGCGATCCATGTGACTGAAGTCAGTGTGACACAAGATATCGTGCAGATCCGATGTCGCCACTGTAAAACGGGATTTCAAGTTGGCGTCACCTTGTATGAAACCTACCAACCGTAAACAGAAAACGTTGTTTGTTGCTCGTTGCTCGAAATAAAAGGATGATTTGTGTATCCCAAAATACGGCTCCTCCGAAGAATTTGTGGGTAGCATAAAGAGGGTTAGAGCCTGTCGCGACG
>CAYMQW010000326.1:0-3262 GCA_964392595.1 uncultured Nitrospiraceae bacterium | reverse complement strand
CCAGGACCATAAATTCATGGGACATACTTCCACCGATCATGCCGTTGTCTGCTTCGACTGCACGAAAATTCAGCCCACATCGGGTGAAGATGCGTTGGTAGGCATCATACATCTTCTGATAGCTCACTCGAGCGCTGGCCTCATCCCGATCAAAGCTGTACGCATCTTTCATGATGAATTCGCGTCCTCGCATGAGGCCAAACCGGGGCCGGATTTCATCGCGAAATTTTGTTTGAATTTGGTAGCAGTTGAGGGGTAACTGGCGATAGGAGCGGATTTCGCGCCTGAACAGATCCGTGATCACTTCTTCATGGGTTGGCCCAAAACAAAAGTCCCGATCATGCCGGTCCTGGCATCGTAGTAACTCTTTTCCATAAAAGTCCCATCGACCGGTTTCGCGCCAGAGTTCGGCAGGAGAGAGAATGGGCATCAAGATTTCCTGCGCACCAGCTCGATTCATCTCTTCACGGATGATGCTCTCAATTTTCCTGATGACGCGAAGTCCCATTGGCAAATAGGTGTAAATACCCGCCGCAACCCTTCGGATCATGCCGGCCCTCAACATGAGGCGATGGCTGACGACTTCGGCTTCACCGGGATCTTCACGAAGGGTCGGAATCAAGACTTGAGAGGTTCGCATAATCGAATGGCCTTTATTCAAGTATGAATGAATAAACAGTGGGCGTTGTGGAGAGTAATTCCAAAGCTCGGATATCGAAATCCGAAACAAATCCGAAATTCTAAATTCGAATTTTTCAATTTAGTCATTCTCAGGTGTTTCGTATTTCGCTATTCGTATTTCGAGTGTGTGGACCTTATTTGGGTGACTTTAGGTTTTCTGATACATGCTGTTATCGTGAGAAGCGGAGGATTTTGTCAAGAGGGGATATGTTACTGCAGTAGGCGTTGGATATCGTTGAAAAAGGCAAAGATCATGATGCTGAATAGCAACAACATTCCAACTTGCTGGGCAAACTCACGTTTGCGTTCTCCGAGCGGACGACGCAAGATTGCTTCACAGGCAAAGAAGAAAAGGTGGCCTCCATCTAAAATTGGAATGGGCAGCAGATTGAGGATACCGAGGTTGATGCTCAAGATTGCCACCAAAAACGCCACATTGGCAATGCCGTTTTCCGCGGCCTTTCCCGAGGCACTGGCAATCATGATGGGCCCACCCAGATTTTTCGATGAAATCTCTCCGGTAAGAATCTTGTAAATGCCGACGATGGTTAATTCCGACCATCCCCATGTGGCTCGAAGGCCGTGAAACAGGGCCGTCAGGGGAGAGTCTGCTCGGACGACTGTACGCCCGGGGCCGGTAATGCCGATTTTCCCAATTTCCACGGGCAGGTCATCCTCAGTGGCCTCGAAAGGTTCTGGTGTAATCGTGAGCGTAATGAGGGCGCGGTGTCGATCCACACGAAAATCGAGGGGTTGATTAGCACTCCCTTGGACGATCTTCGTCATTTGGGACCATGTATGAATTGGCTCGTTCTCTATTGCCACAATACGATCGCCTTCTTGCAGTCCTCCAGCCCTGGCTGGCATGTCTGGTATGACCGACGTCACTACCGGGGCAGCTTCTTCGATTCCAATCAGGTAGACGGGCTTGTCGGTTGGATTTGGGTCCATGAGTTCGGGTGTGACAAAAAACGTTTTGTGGTGTCCGCTTCGTAAGATTTCAACGGTGAGGGGACGTCCCTGACTTTCGGTGATTATCGCAAAGACGTCGTGTCGTGTCGTGATCTCTTCCTCATTGATCCGTGTGATCTTATCGCCAACTTCGAGCCCGGCCGTCCTGGCTGGCGACTCGGCTCGTATCGCTTCAATCGTTGGAGACAGCTCTTCGAATGTTGGAATGGGAAGTGGGGCACCGGTCGCTAGCCACACACTAAAAATGAGATAACTCAGGAGAAAGTTAAAGCCTGGGCCAGCCGCGACGATTAGCGTGCGTTTCCACAAAGATTTATGGATAAACGATTCCTCTCGCTCTTGAGGAGAGATCGATTCACCAAGATCTTCACCGAACATTTTGACGTATCCGCCCAGGGGAATAAGCGCGACGAGATATTCAGTGTCCCCAACTTGTCGGCTCAACAATGTCGGGCCGAACCCAAGCGAAAATTTGAGTACCTTGACCCCGGCCCATCTGGCGACGATGAAGTGGCCGAATTCGTGAAACGTCACGAGGACTCCCAGGACCACCAGGAACCACCAGAGTTTTTGGGCAATGACGTAGATGAGATCAGGAGACATAGAGGTTAGTTAGAAACAAGATTTTTGGAAATCATTCATGATGCCAGGCTGTGAATACATGACTCCGCTTTTTCCCGAGCCCACCGGTCTGCTTCCAGTGCATCATCAATGCAGGTTAAGGTTTGAGGGGTTACCGTGTTCATGGTGCGATCAATCACCTGGGCAATGTCCACAAATGAAATGCCGCTGTTGAGAAAGGCCTCGACGGCAACCTCATTGGCGGCATTCAACACCGCAGGCAAGGTGCCTCCTCCTTTGAGTGCTTGGTAGGCCAATTTCAAACAGGGAAATCGTGTCGTGTCTGGTTGATAAAACGTCAATTGTCCATAGCTCCAAAGATCAAGCTGTGGCGGATCCAAAGGAACGCGTTCGGGATAACTCATGGCGTAGGAAATGGGTGTGCGCATATCGGGCAATCCAAGCTGGGCCATTACCGATCCATCTCGATATTCTACAAGAGAATGGATAATACTTTCTCGGTGCACCACGATATCAAGTTGAGACGGGGGGCAATCGAAGAGCCATCGTGCTTCGATGACTTCGAGTCCTTTATTCATGAGCGTGGCCGAATCAATGGTAATTTTCGCGCCCATGTCCCAATTGGGGTGCTTTAGGGCTTTTTCCAGAGTGGCATCCTTCATTTGTTCGTAGGTAAAGTCCCAAAATGGACCTCCTGAGGCTGTGAGGATGATTCTCCGGACATCCTCACGCCGATGGCCGACGAGGGATTGAAATATTGCGCTGTGCTCGCTATCGATTGGAAAAATTGGTAGCCCCTGTCGATGGGCTTCTTCTTGCATCAACTGGCCGGCCATCACCATCGGTTCCTTGTTCGCCAACCCCACCCGCCGCCCGGCTTGAATTGCCGCCAGTGTGGGAATTAACCCTGCTGCTCCGACGATAGCGGAAATGACGAAATCGCTGTCCGGGTGACAGGCGACTTCTTTGATCCCCTGAGGTCCATCCAAAATCTGCACGGTCGGATCTTTGAGTCGATCACGCAAAC
>CAYMQW010000325.1:0-3262 GCA_964392595.1 uncultured Nitrospiraceae bacterium | reverse complement strand
TCCAACCCAAATCTTGGCGCGATATTGGTCAAGTTATTTTCTCGCGGGTCCTAAGCCCCATCCACAGTTCTGTCCTGAGTCGGTCGAAGGAAAGGGCCGAGAACAGCGCTGACGCCCCCCTACGCCTCTGCGGGGGCATGCTGTTTCAACATCCCCAATTTAGCTCAATGCGCTAGGTTTCTATACGTAACTTCAAAAGCATGGCGGTTTTGTGCCCTTTGTCATAAGTTCTACGGATAGTAAGCCCCCATCACACAATGTTCACATCTGATTTGAGCCTTTGGTCTGGTCTCAACCCAACCGAAGGTACTCACAAGAGTGTATTAATAACGGGATTCTCTTGAAGTCTGGATTTTTGGATATCTCGATACAGTCAGAACACATATGGTTTTGAAACCGTTGACACCCTCACAATTCCGCAATCGGCTATTGGCCGTCATGGACCAGAAACACCATTGGGCTTGGCCACAGTTTTCGGGGAACTCAATATCCAAGACACAACTCAAAATCCATTTTCAACAGGAATATGCGGTCTATGTTCGCGACTTCCCTGTCTTGCTGGCACGCATTCACGGTAAAAATCCGCCAATGGACGTTCGCCAAATGCTGGCGGAAAATATTTTTGAGGAAGATACGGGACAACTATCGTTGGGAACGTCTCATCCAGAACTCTTTTTAACGATGATGAAAGGGTTAGGTTTCAGCAATGTTGCATTTGAAACCATGACCTTGCTCCCCGCGAGCCGTCAATATCGGGGTTGGCTTGATCAGGCGTCGATGAATCAGAATTGGGTTTTGGGAGCTGCGGTGCTGACTATTTTTGTTGAAGGTAGCATCCATGATCGGCAAGAAATTCACCATCCTTCCAAAACCAAAACCGCACGGCAAATGGAAGCGCAGATAAAACGCCATCCTCTCGTGCGCTATCATGGCCTTTCTCCAGCCTGCATGGATCTGAGCAGAGCCCATCAAATGGTCGAGAACGGCCACCGTCATAATGCCTATGATATGGTCGTCCAACACACAAACACTCGTAGGGACCAAGATTCGATTTTGACCGCTTTGCAGAAAGCTCTGCGACTCTGGTTACGGTATCGAGATGGTATCGCTCGAGCTTGCCAGCTTACCCCCTGATCAAATCCCCTCGCGCCCGACTGTGTTCCTATTCAGTAATCTGGGTCCTCATTCCCTATTCCTAGTACTTCCGTCTATCTGCTTCAGGATTCAAGGCCACGTCACCCGGGTTGACAACTCGTTTTTCGGATAGGTAGAAATCATCAGGAGCAGGTCACACCGTGTTCCTTAAGTTCGCCTTCATTAAGGTGGGGGTCCGACGTGATATAGCCAATTTCCTTTTCCTTGTTTCAAGCACGAACTTTCGATTTTGTGACCGTTCAATAATTGGAAAATTTTTCTGATACCGCTCACGTGTGACTCATCTTATAAAACGTCAAGAGCAAGAGGGGATGTTCAAAAAGGTGCGCTCGCAAGGCTGCAGGCCGTTTGACGCGAGGAGCGTACTCATCGTACGTGAGCGCGAACGCCGCGAAGAGCGGCAAGTCTGTGAGCCCGAAGGTTCGACAAAGGGCCGAGAACGCCGCTGACGCCATTTTTCAACATTCCCATTATTCAACGAGTGGAGTATCTGTATGCCAGTCAATGCCCTTCGCAAATCCGGGGCTCGAATGAGCCTTCAGGAAGCGCTTGAACGCGTGGAAAAGCTGAAGCGTCTCTCGCACAGCAGTAATGAACATGAAGCCGCGTTAGCCGCGTTGCGATTAAAGACCTTTGATATACATACAGCCCGAGCCCCACGAGTGGAGGAACCGACCGCGACATCGACTCCCATTTCGGAAGCACCCCCTAACAACGACCGTCCTATTCCCATTCTGGACGCCTTGCCGGATGTGCCGTATGAAACGTTGGATGAGTTGGAAGCCCATCAACCCCCAGACAAGAAGACAGTCAATTGGGATGAGCTCCATGTGATCCTTCTTCAAAAGGCTCGAGCCTTGGGAGCAGATGCAGTGGCCAACATTCAATTGAAAGGCAAAGTGAGCCAAAAAATCCTTGCGTGCACGGCCATTCGATATTTGACATCCCAAGATCTTTTCGAAATCGACCAAGCCTATGCCCTTGCGAATCAAGAGCAGGCTACGAAAGAGGCAGCCAAAGAATCACGTGATGAAGATACCGCTCCTGGGTATGGATAACACGTACCGATAAAAGACAGGTACCGATGGCATCCAACACACTCCAAAATTCTCGTCAGAAACCCTCACAAAAAAAGGCAGGGTTGCCACCCACCACCTACTGCATCATGGATAGTCCCGTGGGGAAACTCCTCCTTGCGGGCCACAATGACCGACTCGCACTTCTTTCATTCCAAAAGGGAAAACATCCCATCCAACCTGAGGCTTCCTGGATCAACGACCCGCAACCCTTCCGGGAAACCATTCGCCAGTTAACGGCCTATTTCTCTGGCACACTCAAACGTTTCACGATTAAAACGGCCCCGGCAGGAACCCCGTTCCAACAAAAAGTCTGGCGCGCATTGAGAACCATTCCCTATGGCAAGACCGTTTCGTATGGCGAGATCGCGAAGGCCATTGGCCACCCACATGCCTCCCGGGCTGTAGGTGCTGCCAATGGGAAAAACCCGCTTTCGATTATCGTGCCATGCCACCGGGTCATCGGCAGCACGGGCAAATTGGTGGGGTACGGCGGAGGCCTGCCTATCAAAGCCATACTTCTCACGTTGGAAGGAACGAACAAAGCGAGGAACCCATGAACCCAGACGCCGAAAGTCCAGGCCTTAAAAGCTTGCCACCCTGCCCCCAGTCCCCAAACTGCGTGTCCTCACAAAGCTCAGATACCGACCATTTTATTGACCCAATTACCTATCATGGTTCCCTTCGAGAGGCTAAGGCGCGAATAATGCACGTCCTTACCTCCCTGCCACGCACCAGAATTGTGGAAGAGGAGCCCACGTACCTTCGGGCAGAATCCACATCATTAATTTTTCGCTTTACGGATGATCTGGACTTTTCATTCGATGAAACCCAGAAAGTGATCCATGTTCTGTCGGCCTCGCGAGTTGGCACCTCAGACTTCGGGGCAAACCGCAAACGAGTCGAAGCCATTCGCCAGCGATTCAACCTAGAAACTGCAGTTGGGCGCAAAAAAGCCGTGTAAGATATTGGTGCACATGGTGAAATACAAAAAGTCGTGGTCACCTTTGTGGTGATGAGACATTTTTGTA
>CAYMQW010000324.1:0-3267 GCA_964392595.1 uncultured Nitrospiraceae bacterium | reverse complement strand
TCGGAATTCATGCCAGGGCCTGTTAAACATTTGACTCCAATAGCCAATACAAGCTCCAGATGAGCCACCTATCATCAAGAGGAGGAAATGTTCAAAAAAGTCCGTCCAGCCCTGTCCTGAGCAGAGTCGAAGGAAAGGGCTGGACGGGCTTTTTTCAACATTCCCTGCCATGTAAGATGTAATCATCGGTTTCGAAAAGTAGGTGAGATGTTTTCCTTCTTTCCACATAGCCAGCATTTTCATGGGAGACACAATCCCTTACCGAATGAAGCTTCAACTTCCGTTCGCCCTAAGATTCCGACGATTGTTCTTTCAGTGAACTTGGAAACTCCAGCACTCGGATGTCTTCCTCGCTTTTGAGCCGCACACGCTCTCTCTGGATTTGATCGACGACATACCCCTCAAACTGTTCTCCCTCTTTCACCAGTTGCCGATTGATCATCGCAATTCGGGTTGGCCCATCGAGAAAAACCGCGTGGAGACGCATCACCCCTTTTGTCGCCTGCCGTCCGGTATCATTATCTTCCTCCTCGTTCCGTTCAAATTCCTGGTCTCCCAGCAATTTGATTGTTTGAATAGGTTGAAAGGGATCCCGCCCTAATTCCTTGGGCCAGCCCACATCTATGGACTGGGTTTGTAGAAGGTCTGGTGAAGGAGCCGCTTCTGCGGTCTGGAGAGAAGAAGGCGACAAGAGCACAGCAGCCACATTGGAAGTGGCTTGAGCCTGAACCGTGTTGACCGGGGGCTCTACCTTGGTTTTTGAATCAAACAGGCGGAAGTACACCGTGATTAAGGCGAGTACACATAACGTGCCAACGACCCATGGATTGTTGAGCAATTGTTTCATGTCGGTTGTTGCAGAAACGTATGAAACCGCAGTTCCATTTTCTGCGCTCCTTGCCCCGATCCGGTGAGTTCCATGGATTCAAAATTAATGGTCAACTCATCCTCACTCAACGCTTGAACAAACTGCATGAAGTGTTGATACCCCTGGCCCTGATTCTCTGATTGAATACTCCATTCCATGGCAATGCGATGAACTTCTTGAACACCTTGAACGGGCGTGGAGGTATCATCGATTCGGTAACTGACATCAAGCCCTAGGATGTGTGCCTGTTCCGTCATTTGGGTCACCCATGTCACCAGGTGATCGTAGTTGGCAAAACTCCGGGTTTTCATAGCAGCCCACTCGTGTTGGACCAAAGCGGCCTCTTCATCCGACCACATCTGCTCCAACGAGGCGACCTGCCGATCAAGGCTAAACGGGGTATGCATCTTTGAGTGAGCCTCGGTGACTAAGGAAAGCCGAAAGGTGAGTGACCAGCCAACCAAAAGGAGACACCCCACGATCAGTACACCCGCACTAACCCGCTTCACCAGGTCGGGAGGCCACGAGGTGCTTTTTAAGAGGCTGCTTAATCCTTGAAAATTTTTCATGATACTTTTTGCAAACCAGTTGCTAGTTGTCCGAAGATAGTTGCTGGTTGCTGGTGAAGAAAAAACATGAGTCGGTGTTCATTTTTTTAGCAGCGACCAACACCTAGCGACGTTTTTCTCTTCCTCATCCGATAGTGCCCACCAACGCAAACATTCTGGTTTCCTGCCTATTGCTAATGCTGACACCCCTACGAAGGGTGTCTAACCACGTGTCTCGCCAGCTTTTGGTCATCACCATGTGAAAAGGACCATCGGTGAGTTCTCGCTCCAAGCGGGTCAATTGTTCAGCGCTTTGAGTAAAATCCTCACTGCCCTTCCCGGTCATTTCGACGACCCATTGGCCTTCCGTTTGATGCAGTGCCACTTTGGTCAAAATCAATTCTTTGGGAACCACATTTGCCAAATAACTCATAAACCACGCTGGGATAGGAGGCTGAGACTGGGCTTCCAAGGCTTGTATCTTGGCTTGAGCATCGTTTATCTCCGCATATCGTGCTTGCCAGGCATCCCGCTCACGAATGAGCGCCTGCGTTCTCGGTTCAATCGAGGCGGTCACTTTTTGTCCTTGATCAATGAGTCCTTCAATCACGCCAGTCGTGCTAATCGAGAGACAGGCTAACCCCACCATCACTCCCGCACTGACTTTCCGCATCAATTTCCGTTGAGGGGCTTTGCGAACTTCCGGGGGAATGAAATTGCTTGGGTGGTGAACGGCTAACGTAAGACTAACCCAAATCCAATAGGAGGGGTCCGGCTGAATAGGACTGGGCATCACAGGAATAGTGACGTGGGGCTGGAGGGCTTCAGCAGTGAGTTGCTCATCCTCACCCATAAGCCAGACTTGACTCACTTGTTGTTTGAGTTGTTGGGTTGTAAAAAGTAGGGAACGAGTCACTTCTCGCCCGATACGTTCCAGATCGATCCCCATCTCATCCGTTGACATAAGAAACCGATCAAACAACGGCTTTCCATCTCCGGTCGCGACGACGAACACTATCTTATCCCACGCTTTCGTGATCAGGAGGACGACCTCATCGGGTTCGGCACCCACCGTCAAAATTTGATCCATAAAGGCCGCTGACAGTGGGAACATTTGCATGGGAAGTAATTGCTGCTCCTGGCAGGCGCGAACCAGTTGATCCACATGGTCCTTCGGCCACACATCCAGCAAGAAGCCAACACGACCGCGACCGGCTAGGGCTTTGCGATAGCGCCACACGGCCGGCCCCTCACAGGCCTTCTCTTGGTCGGCCATGCGCTGGAAGTACATTTCCATGTCGGCCGTCTTCATGGGCGGCACCAAATGATATTGATGCACGCAGGCCAGATCTTCGATCAAAAACGAAACACGATTTCCCGGAAAGTTGGTCTCCCGAATCGCTTCCGCCAGCACCTCACCGAGATGGGCAAAGGAGTTTATTGGATCAGGACATACCCAATTGCCCACGGTTTGCCCTTTGACGACAGCCAAGGCACGGAATTGTCCGTGGATCAGGCTGACGCCTAGCATGGTTTTCTTAAAGACTTTTGATCCACTCATGTATGACCCTCACATTTACCCGCACCGCTTTTTCCAGAATGGTCTTTACGGCACTTCTGAACCAGAATAAGGTCCTTCATGTTCTGTTTCGGACAGTACGATGGATTTCTTAACCGTTAGTGGCAAATAGAGAGATTCTCCACATATACAACTCCTTGCCATTTTTTTAGAATCTCATAAATAGCGTCCTCCCCCTTTCTGCAAACATCTTCCCTCCCACATTCTGCATCAAAAATTTGGCATTGTTAATTTATTAGATATTCCAGCTCTCCGTTCCATTTCGCCATTAG
>CAYMQW010000323.1:0-3277 GCA_964392595.1 uncultured Nitrospiraceae bacterium | reverse complement strand
CGGATTTTCGCAAACGGATTCAAGAAGCCGCCATGCCGGAGAAAGTGTTGAAAGAAGCCGACAAGCAACTAAAGCGCCTAGAAAAAATGCATCCTGACACCGCAGAAGCGGCGACGGTTCGGACCTATATGGAGTGGTTGGTTGAAATTCCCTGGAGCAAGGCCTCGGACGATAACCTGGATATTCCTGCCGCGCATACAGTGCTCAACGACGACCACTATGACCTGGAAAAAGTCAAGGAACGGATTTTAGAATACCTGGCCGTTCGAAAATTAAAACACAAACTCAAAGGCCCAATCTTGTGCTTTGCGGGCCCTCCTGGAGTTGGCAAAACATCCCTGGGCAAATCGATTGCGCGAGCGCTAGGCCGAGAATTCGTTCGCATGAGTCTTGGCGGAGTTCGAGATGAAGCAGAGATCCGTGGGCACCGCCGCACATATGTCGGCGCGCTTCCCGGACGGATCATGCAAGGGATCAAACAAGCCGGCACCAACAACCCGGTCTTCATGCTTGATGAAATCGATAAGGTCGGGATGGATTATCGCGGGGACCCCTCCGCCGCTCTGTTAGAAGTGTTGGATCCCGAACAAAACCACGCATTTTCCGACCATTACTTGGGAGTCCCGTTTGATCTCAGTAATGTGATGTTCATCACCACGGCCAACGTCATTGATCCCATCCTGTCCGCCCTGCGCGATCGTATGGAAATCATCGCGATTCCCGGTTACACGGAGGAAGAAAAACTGGGCATTGCCCGTCGCTTTTTATTACCCCGTCAATTGGAAGAACATGGGATTACGGAAAAACATTTCCGCATCATGGACCCAGCCCTTCAACGAGTGATCAGTCATTATACCCGCGAAGCCGGAGTCAGAAACCTTGAGCGAGAAATCGCCAATGCCATGCGCAAAGTCGCCAAGCGTGTCGCCGAAGGGAAAGTCAAACTCCACACGATTACCCCAACGTCCCTGCAAAAATACTTAGGTGTCCCCAAGTATATGCCTGAAACCGAGAAAGAAAAAGATCAGATTGGTGTCACCACCGGCCTGGCCTGGACCGAATCTGGCGGAGAAATTCTGCACATCGAAGCCACCATCATGAAAGGGAAAGGTACCCTTACCCTGACCGGACACCTGGGCGATGTCATGAAAGAATCGGCGCAAGCCGCGTTAAGTTACGTTCGGTCACAAGCCCAACGACTCGGTATTAAACCCGATACCTTCTCGAATACGGATATCCACATTCATGTCCCCGCTGGTGCGATTCCCAAAGACGGACCCTCGGCGGGCATTACCATGGCTGCGGCCATTACCTCGAGTTTAACCAACATCCCGGCTCGGCATGATGTCGCCATGACCGGCGAAGTCACGTTAAGAGGACGCGTGCTCCCCATCGGCGGACTCAAGGAAAAAGTCCTCGCAGCCAAACGAGCGACCGTCACCAATATCATTATTCCTAAACGCAATGAAAAAGATTTGGAGGAGCTCCCCAAACACCTCCTCAAAGAAGTCCATTTCATCTTTGCGGAAACGATGGATGATGTGTTCCAAGCGGCCCTTCATTTACCTCCGCAACTGCGAAAAAAACTGAAACCGGTCAAGGCCCAACGTACCAAATCCACACCAACGAAATTGGCTCAATTAACACGTTCGCACATCTCTACAGGCAAACGAAAAAAACGCGTCACCGCGACTCCGAAACGTCGCGCCAAAATGCAACGGCCTCGTTCCTCACCCAAGTCCTCACGATGACACCTGCATCGCGGTCATCAACCCTTCACGGCCTCGGAGAATTTAGTCTTATTCGCGAACTACACACACATTGCCACGTCCTCAGCTCCGAGGTTCTTCAAGGCATTGGAGATGATGCCGCGATTTTGCGCACCTCACCCAAGAAATCCCTTCTTGCCAGTACAGACCTTGCTATCGAAGGAATCCACTTTGATTTAGCCTTTGAATCATTTCAAGACGTTGGCTATCGAACCGCCGTAGCCAATATTAGTGATATCGCCGCCATGGGGGGTATCCCGAAATTTCTTCTTGTGGCCATTGCAATTCCGCCCTCGTATTCGGTGAACCACATGCGCGCGTTGTATCAGGGATTCAAGAAGCCATGCCGGGAATATGACATTTCTCTTGTTGGAGGTGATACCTCATCTTCGAAATCAGGCCTCTTTCTTTGTCTCACCATCCTGGGGCATGTGAACCCAAACCGTGCCTTGACCCGTCATGGCGCCAAGATAGGAGACCGAGTCTACGTGACCGGCACGTTGGGCGATTCCAAAGCCGGACTTCAAATTTTACAACGCCAAAAAAAGCAGAAAATACCCACGGTCCCTCAGCCATATGATACGTTTCTCAAAAAGAGACATCTGCGCCCAACACCAAGACTGGCCATCGGACAGCATCTTTCACAAGGTCGTCTTGGCCATGCCGCCATTGATGTCTCAGATGGACTGTCTGGAGATATCCACCACCTCTGCCAGGCAAGTCACGTCGGAGTAGAATTGTGGGCTTCTCAGCTTCCCATTTCGCGTCAATGCCAGGCCTATGCTGCAGCGCATCGTGTAAACCCCATTGACATAGCACTGGAGGGGGGAGAAGATTACGAATTACTGTTTACCATCAACCCTCGAAATCAAGGCAAAGTCACCGACCTTGGTCACACGCTCAAAACCACCATGACCTGTATCGGGAAAATACAGCCAAAGCCATTTGGCCTCAGACTCAAGTTAGAAGACGGGAACAACCGAAAAATCATAAGACAGAGTTTCGATCACTTTTCCACCAAAACCTGAGTATTCCAACACTGTGCTTTCACTCGCATCTATTCGTTCTCAACTCACTCAAGTCTTACATCTTCAAGAGCCACCGCACAGAACCGCCTTGGCCTTTGCGCTAGGCGTATTCATTGCCTTTAGCCCAACGTATGGACTTCATACCCTCTCAGCCATATTTTTCGCATGGGCTTTTCGCTTAAATTTTGCCGCCATGCTGCTTGGGAACTTCGTCAACAATCCCTGGACCACCGTACCAATTCTTGGGGCCACCATGTGGACTGGCTTTTTTCTTCTCGGAATGCCAGACGCACCAGCATTTTCATGGGACAGTCTTTCAGCAGAAGCCATCTTCGAAGTTGCCATGCCCTACATCCTGCCCTTTACCCTAGGTGCCTGCACGCTGAGCCTTTTGGGTGCGTTGATTACATACCCTTTAAGTCTGTTCCTTATTTCCCGGTACCGAAAACCCCAGGTAACCACAAGCGATCCTGCGAGGTG
>CAYMQW010000322.1:0-3279 GCA_964392595.1 uncultured Nitrospiraceae bacterium | reverse complement strand
CCCGGAGTGCACGAGAAAGATGCCCGTCTTTCTTTTTCAATCACCCGGGGTTGCAGGAGCAGGGAAGGTCCCCTATAATTTCTCCTCTTGGGACCTTTCAGGAAGGATTGATCTCTATGAGTACACTGCCTTTATCATTTCGGCTCAGAAATGCCGTGGTCGAGAAACATCAATTGGAAGGGATGGACCCGAGTGACCGATATTTCAATCGGGCCATTTCCGTCAAACGGGTGGATCGCGGATATTCCGCCAAAGTGATGTATGAATCGTTAGAACGCGAAAGCGCCGTACACCCCACGGTTTCTGAGTCGCTTGCCGAAATTGTCAAAATATTTCACGGCTTGGGATTCGTTGAAATGCGCACCCGGTTGAATTTTAAAGGGGCGAAATATTTGGCGGAAAAAGAATCCTGGGTGGACTACGCAAACTGACCCTCACACGAAATCTTCTTTTCAATCCTCTCGTATTGTCACACAGTAACTGCTCAGGTATTTAGGCTGAAGACTGAAGGCTATCGCTCATAATGCCCGAAGGGTTGAATCATCATGTCTGATTGACGCCTAAAAGCCTTCGGCCTTCAGTCTATCCGCCTGAGTAGTTACATGACCCCTCAATTCTCACTTCCTAAATTCTTCGATCACCAGGTCGTGTAGCTTGGGGCGAAAGTTCTTGATCTGTTTATTGGCTCGCGTGGGATGAACTCGGTTCGACAACAGAATGACTTCCAGTTCCCGAACAGGATCAATCCACAAGGATGTTCCGGCATAACCCAGATGTCCAAACGATTCTGGCTAAAAGTGGCCACCGGATGACGACGGCCGCGACGGCGTATCCCATCCCAATGCCCAACTCGAGGGACCAGGGATATCCTGACACTGTACAAACTGTTGGGCCAGATCAGAGGAAAGCAACGAGGAACGCCCCAACACCGCCTGTAGCCACACTCCAGACACTTGGCTCACACACCACGCCGTGCCAAATAATCCTGCATGCCCGGCTATGCCCCCCAAGGCATAGCCATTTTCATCATGCACTTCCGCATGCACAAGCCGACCTCGCCATGGATCTTGTTCAGTTGGCGCGACCTGGATCAGGTCGCCATCTCCTCCTGCGGGATGTCCTTCAGTATCGATAAAAAACAACGGATTGCTGGTGAGCGGATCATAGATCCGATTGCGACAATACTCAGCCAGCGAAGATCCAACACATCGTTCGATCACGACACCTAACGCGATGAATCCCAGATCGCTGTATAGACTTTGATTGTCAGGCTCATACTCCAGTGCTTCCTCCGCGATGGTTCGCAACAGGCCTTGTATTCGTTCTTGTCGTTCGTTCTCATTTTTGGGAGGCAACCCCGCCGGAGACAGTGTCTCGTAATACGGTCGCCAAGCAGGAAGCCCTGAACTGTGATGAAGGAGTTGCCGAATGGTGGTGGCCTGATAGGAAGTGGATCCCCACTCGCTGATCCATTCCTGAACCGGTTGGTCAAGATCCAATTGCCCATCTTGCAGAAGACACAAGATAGCCGTGGTTGTCGTCAGAGGTTTGGTGAGGGAGGCAAGATCGTAAATGGTTTCGGTCAGAGCCGGACGATCATACGGTGGATACCCCATGTGCCCAACGGCGTGATGATACACAACCTCGCCATGGGAACGGACAAACAGCACGGCTCCGGGGAACACCCCCTGGCGAACCGCTTGCTGAAGAAATGGGGTAATGGAATCAGCCCGACTCATTCGTACAGAGCCCAAACAGGATGTTGAACCCTTAATTCATTCGCATGCCAATATCCCGTATGGTCTCGACCACGGCATATTGTAGAAACATGATGAGGAGAATGGCCAGAATGGGTGAAATATCAATCCCTCCGATGAGCCCCACCCGTCGCCGTATGGTGTACAGTACAGGATCCGTGGCGCGTCCTAAAAATTGGATAATCGGATTAAATGGATCCGGGTTCACCCAGGAAATAACCGCTCGGATAATGATCAACCACATATAGAGAAACAATATGGTATCCAAGACATACGCAACACCCTGCAAAATGTTTCCAATTGCAAACATAGGCTCCTCTAGTTCATTTCCGGTCAATCCACTCAGGTGAGTGAGAATATTGGACAGCGTCTTTGGACGTTACTCTGCATATCGGCAGGTTTTGGCATAATCTTGCGTCTTTTTTTTTAGATTCCGTCATTGCGGCCGGGCTCCAAACACGGCTGAGCCAATTCGCACCATGGTTGCCCCTTCCTGAATGGCGATAGAGTAATCATTCGACATGCCCATCGACAATTCTTTCATTGCAACGCCAGGAAGGTGAAGAGCGGCAATCTCCTCAGCTAGAATTTTGAGCGTTCGGAAATACGGGCGCATGGCTTCTGGGTCTTCCTCCCTAGGAGGGATCGCCATCAGTCCCTCAACCTTCACGTGGCTAAATTTGGCAATTCCAGGTATGGCCTTGAGTAAGTCCGAAGCTGAGAAACCACCTTTCGTCGACTCATTCTCTATGTTCACTTGCAACAAGATAGACTGCTGGAGTTGGCGTTCTTCTGCCCGGCGATGGAGCTCTTCGATATGTTCCAGGGACTCAATTGAATGGATGACGGAAAATTGCCCAACAATTGACTTCAATTTTCTTCGCTGCACACGGCCAATGAAATGCCAGGTCAACCCCGGTGACTCTCCGATCGTCTCCATTTTGGCTTGCGCTTCTTGGAGACGATTTTCTCCGCAAATCGTAATGCCAGCGGCAATGGCCTGACGAACACGTTCGGCCTCAACGTACTTTGTCACGGCCACTAACTGAACGGTGTGCGGATCACGTCCGGCTTGCACTATGGCAGCATGAATGCTCTTCAACACAGACTGGACGTTGGCGGCAATATCGGGCATGAGAAGATCGTGATCCGTTATGCGTGATGGGTGATACGAAAATAGAACGGATTCTCGTTTTACGCTTCACGGATCACCCTTCACAAGTTTCGCCATTCAGCGAAGGGGCTGTTGAAAAAGCATGTCCTCGCGAAGGCGGGGAGTTGTCCTGCAATGCCACAGGCGCTTTGGCGCACGGAGCGTACTCATAGTACGTAAGCACGAACAAAGGGCCGAGAACGCCGCTGGCTTGTCTGCCGTAGCCTTGGCGAAGGCTGGCAGCCTTTTGCAACAGCCCTCGCTAATTCAGCATGATCCCGCTGACCATTGTCCCATGCACAGTGCCTTCACGCCGATAGGAAAAGAATTGCTCCGGGCGACAGATTGTGCACAGATTGAGTGTTTGAA
>CAYMQW010000321.1:0-3294 GCA_964392595.1 uncultured Nitrospiraceae bacterium | reverse complement strand
TGAAAAGCAAAAATTACGACGCATGTATGGTGTGCTAGAACGACAGTTTCGATTGACGTTCAAACGGGCTGAACGGCAAAGTGGGGTGACCGGGGAAAACTTGCTGCGTTTATTGGAGCAACGTTTGGATAATGTGGTCTATCGAATTGGGTTTGCCCTATCTCGAAAACAGGCTCGTCAATTAGTGAATCATGGGCATATCCAACTCAATGGGAAAAAAGCCGACATTGCCTCGATCACAACTTCCGTGGGTGATGTGATCACGGTGAAACCGAAGAGTCATGAACTGTTGGCTATCACAAGTGCGTTGGAAGTAGCGGAAGGACGAGGAGCTCCTGGTTGGATTGATGTGGACCGCGAGGCATTTCGTGGGTCCATCAATGCCTTGCCAGTGAAGGATGATATTGGCGCACCAGTGAATGAACAGGTGATAGTTGAGTTGTACTCTCGATAATGAAAATGTTGAAAAATGGCGCCAGCTGCGTTCTCGGGCCTTTCCTTCGATAGACTCAGGACTGGACGCGCCTTTTTGAACATTTTCATCTTTTAACTATATCTTCAGGAAAATACGAGTTCATGAATGTTTTCGACATAGATAGCTGAGGCGAAGGGGGACGTAATGAGCAAAGGGATGAAGGATTTTCAGCTGCCGATGCGGCTGGAGTTAGAAAAAGACACAGCCTCTGCCACTTATGGGAAGTTCACTGCTGAGCCATTTGAACGCGGGTTTGGGACGACCATTGGGAATTCCCTGCGGAGGGTATTGTTGTCTTCCCTCCCTGGTGCTGCCGTGACATCAGTGAAAATTGAAGGCGCCTATCATGAGTTTTCCACGCTTCCCGGTGTAACAGAAGACGTGACTATCATTATTCTCAATATCAAAAATCTTCGGTTAAGATTGCATACCGATAAAGCCAAGGCCATACGGTTAAAGAAAAAAGGATCGGGTGACGCGAAGGCCTCTGATATTGAACATGACGCTGATATCACGGTTCTCAATCCTGATCTAAAAATTGCTACACTCGATAAGGATGGTAGTATCGATATCGAGATGATTGTCAAACCAGGAAAAGGCTATGTTCCGGCAGAACGCAACAAAGAAGAAGGACTTCCCATTGGAGTCGTTCCAGTGGATTCGATTTTTTCCCCGATCAAGCGTGTCCATTTCAATGTGGAAAATGCACGGGTGGGGCGAATGACGGATTACGATCGGTTGAATCTTGAAATTTGGACTGATGGAAGTCTGACTCCCCAAGAGGCCATCTCCTCTGCTGCGGGGATTTTGCGTGAGCACTTAGCTATTTGCATCCCGAGCGAAGAGATGCGAGAAGTCGAACCCGATTCCTCGCAATCCGAGATGCAGGCTGAATTACATAACAATTTGGTGCGAAGCGTCAATGAGTTAGAGCTTTCCGTTCGGGCTGCGAATTGTTTGAAAAATGCCAATATCAAGACGATTGAAGATTTGGTACATCGAACAGAAATGGAAATGTTGAAAACCAAAAATTTTGGAAAAAAGTCTTTAAATGAAATTAAAGACGTCTTGGCTGAAATGGGATTAGGGTTGGGGATCAAGAGTGAACCCATCACCTTCACGAACTCGAATTAAGCCAACGCGTGTAGAAAGAGGGTAATCCAGTGCGGCACCGAAAAAAAGGCAGACAGTTTGGTCGCAATACAAAACATCGTCATGCCCTGTTCCGGAACCTTGTGACCTCCTTGTTGGAACACGAGCGGATTGAAACGACTGAGGCCAAAGCCAAAGAGATCCGAGGGTTGGCCGAAAAAATGATTACCTTGGGCAAGAACGGTAGTCTGCATGCCAGACGTCAGGCCCTGAGTTTCATTCAAAAGAAAGACATTGTGTCCAAACTCTTTGATGATGTCGCGGGACGATTTCTCGGTCGGCATGGAGGGTATACTCGGATCATTCCCACCAGGCGTCGTCCTGGTGATGGTGCTGAACTCGTCGCATTGGAATTGGTTGCGCGTGACACATCAGTAGAACCTGAACCAGACTCTGAAGAGGCATCGGATACGGATACCGAGAAAAAATAAGGCCTTCCTCATGTCCTCTCTGGCTGCATTTCTTAGTATCAGGCAATGATACTACTTGCCTTCTAGCCTGGAATATTCTTCTAACTGTTTGACATTGTTGAATTATTCTGCCGCCTTGCCAAGAAAGTGTAGTTTACTTGGACAAGGGCGTATGCTATTCTTTTTCGACATCGTTCAAAAATATAAATGGGGTACGGCGTAGGATGTCCAACCGGTTCATGAGATGGACGTTAGGTGGAATCATCCTCGGCCTTTCGGTTTTTTTGGTATTCGTCCTCGTTCGGCAAGTACGCACGAATGCTTCTCCCCCCGTTGCTTCTCCCGTTTTTGAAGAAGCCGATGCCGGGATGGAAGGGTTCGTGTATCGTCAAACAAAAAACGGTATGGTGCAATGGGAGGTCGCTGCGCAGAAAGCGGAAGTCTTTGAAGCCCGGCATGAGGTCACTCTGGAGGGTGTTCAATTGCGACTTTTTGGACATGATGGCGAGGAGATGGTGATGCACGCTGATGAGGGAATGATGAATACCGAGACCAATGATTTTGAATTACGCAATCGACAAGAACTCATTGCCATTGAATTTGCGAATGGGTATACCCTTCTCACGCCTCATATCCATTGGACTGATGCGAACAAAGAATTTCGAACACCTCATCCGGTAACTATTCAGGGCAATGGTCTCACCATTACCGGCATTGGGTTAGTCGGGCACCTTGAATCCGAGGAATTTTCAGTGCTGGATCATGTCCGTGTTCAATCGTCCTCCTAAGTATATCATCTGGCTTGAAGTGGTCCTGGTGGTTGGAGTTCTTGCGGGAGGGCTTTGTGCTAGGTCGGCCCTGGCGGCTTCCCGTAATCCGACAACCATCACGTCTGGGGCCATGATTGCGTATGGGAAGTCTCAAAAGGCCATCTTCGAGAAATCCGTGGTGTTAACGCGTGATGATATGGTGATACGGGCTGATCGCATGATCGTCTTTTTTAAAAAAGACAAACCTGGAAAAACTAAAGATTCGTCAGATGACTCGGTCGGGCAAAAAGTAGATATCGTAGAAGCTCAAGGAACAGTCATCATTGAAAAGGGCGATATCAGGGCCACCAGTGGGCGAGCCGTTTATTACAAAGATGAAGAGAAGGTCATCCTTACGGAATCCCCTGTGGCGTGGCAGAAGGGAACGCGTATCACGGGGTCGCGGATGACGTTTTACTTAAAAAAAGAGCGTAGTGTTGTGGAGGGG
>CAYMQW010000320.1:0-3300 GCA_964392595.1 uncultured Nitrospiraceae bacterium | reverse complement strand
CTCAATGGCAATGAGGGTCCTAGTGCAGCCGGTGAAGTCATTAAATCGTTTGGGGGGGTGGTAGTCGGTGGCAGTTTTGCGGTGGGAATCGTGGTGTTCTGCATCTTAGTGATCATCAATTTTATTGTGATCACGAAAGGGGCTGGCCGAATCGCGGAAGTGGCCGCGCGGTTTACCTTGGATGCGATGCCGGGAAAGCAGATGAGCATTGACGCGGATCTCAATGCTGGATTGATCGATGAGTCCACGGCTCGTCGTCGCCGCGAAGACATTGCCGAAGAAGCCGATTTTTATGGCTCCATGGATGGTGCGAGTAAATTCGTTCGTGGTGATGCGATCGCCGCCATTATTATTATCATCATCAACATCGTGGGTGGGTTGGCGCTTGGGGTGCTGGAGCATGGCATGCCGTTAGTGGAGGCGGCGCGTACCTTTACCCTTCTTACCGTGGGTGATGCTCTGGTGGGGCAGATTCCGGCCCTCATTATTTCAACCGCCGCTGGTATCATCATCACACGAGCCGCCTCATCCTCGAATTTAGGAGAGCAAATCACCAAGCAAATCCTGGTCAATCCAAATTTGATTGGCATGGTAGCCGGCATTCTTTTCCTAATGGGACTCACTCCTGGCCTACCACATTTTGCCTTCTTGCTGATAGGGAGTCTGGTCGCCGGGTTGGCCTATTTCCTTAAAGGGCAAGAGCAAAAGGCGGCTGAATCAAAGAAATCCGCGGTTCCTGCCAAAGGTGAGGAAGCCGCGAAAGCGGAAGCCCTCGACGTCGTGACCCCCCCTGACTTACTTGAACTTCATGTGGGATACGGACTGGTACCCTTAGTGGATGTTGCACAGGGGGGGGAGCTTCTTGAACGCATTCGCGGGATTCGCCGTCAGACTGGCCAGGAGCTGGGTTTGGTTGTTCCGCCCGTGCATATTCGGGATAATCTTCAACTGCGGCCCAACGAATACAGCATCATGTTGAAAGGGGTGCAGGTGGCCAAAGGCGAAGTCGTGCCGAGGCATTTGCTGGCCATTAATCCTGGTCAGGTCACGGGTGAGTTGGATGGGAAGCCGACACAAGATCCGTGCTTTGGGCTGCCGGCGCTCTGGATTTCAACACAAAATAAAGAGAAGGCTCAGGTCGAAGGGTATACGGTCGTCGATTGTGGCTCGGTGATTGCAACACATCTGACTGAAATCATTCGAGCGAATGGTCATGAACTGATTGGTCGTCAAGAGGTACAGAGTTTGCTAGACAATATTGCAAAGACTCATCCCAAGGTTGTGGATGATTTAATCCCCACCTTGTTGCCACTAGGAAGTGTGGTGAGAATTTTACGAAATCTTTTGAAAGAGCGCGTGTCTATTCGTGATTTGCGCACGATTCTCGAAAGCGTGGCGGACTATGCCCCACAGGTCAAAGACCCTGAAGCCTTAACGGATTATGCACGGCAAAGTGTGGGGCGGACCATCACCAGTCAATTCACTAACCCGGATGGATTGCTCCCGGTCATCAGTTTAGATCCGGCCCTGGACCGACGGTTAGTTGACGCTCTGCGGCCCAGTCCGACAGGGGAAGTTCAGTCAATGAGCCCCACCTTCGTGAATGCGTTTCTGGAAGGCGTGCGACGTTCCATCGAACGCGTCATTACTCGAGGCTATCAGCCTGTGTTGCTCTGTTCCCATGGAATTCGGGCTCAGGTGTATCGCCTGGTGGCACCGGGTGTGCAGGCATTGACGGTATTATCCCCGAATGAGATTGATGTGAAAGCCAAAATTCAAGCCATTGAAGTGGTGAGGATGCCAGATGAAGCTTAAACGATTTGAAGCACTAACTCTTCAGGAAGCGTTTTTCATGGTGAAAGCCGAATTGGGCTCGGATGCCGTGATTGTCTCGACCCGGCGCATTAATAAAGGGGGAGGGTTTCTCGGGTTGCTCAGTCAACCCATGATTGAGGTCACGGCCGCAGTTGATCGAGGGCTGGCGGCCAAAGAGCCTGCCAAAGAACCTGCCAAGGAGCCTAATATTTGGCAACGCCAGCCCCAGGAAACGATGATGCCAACTGTCGAACCGGAAACAGTCTCGCGCTGGTATGAATCGCCCATCGAAGCCCAGCAGAGGCAAGCCCCCTCTTTTGGTGAACATCTGAAAGTGGCGGCGTTACTCGACCCGGTGAATCAACAGCTCGCCGCGCTCCGTGAGGAAATGAAAGAGTTACGAAGTGTACGGTCTGAGGCGGATACTGGAATCGGTCCCCTTCGTCAGGAACTCGAAACGTTCCGCACGTTCATGGGAGACATGCTGGCGGATCGGGCATCACAACGGTTGGCTTCGCTTCCGAAAGATCTGAGGGCCTACCATGAAGTCCTCGTGACTGCAGGAATTACCCCTTCCCTGGCTGCCAATCTTGTGCGGACGGTTGGGGAAACCCTCGGAACAGGGGAGGCCATTCGGGACGAAACCGTGGCGGAATTATTGCGTGAGCAAATGGAGAAGGCCATTTCCGTATCAGGTCCTTTGGTGACACCAGGAGGTTTGCAAAAAGTCGTAAAGCTTGAGGGGCCGACCGGAGAAGGGAAAACCACGACCATTGCGAAACTTGCTAGTCAGTTCATGCAAGGACCCATGCAGATGAAAACTGTCGTGGTGACATTGGATACGTATCGAGTGGCCGCTGTCGAACAGCTTCGAGTCTATGCTCGAATCTTGAAAGTTCCCGTTGAAGTGGCCGTGACGCCAGAGGAATTGCCGGCTTGCGTGGCTCGGCATCCGGATGCCGGGTTGGTGCTGGTTGATACGGCTGGCCGCAGTCCGCGTGATCCGGCAGGGGCACGAGAACTGGCGGCGATTGCGGAACAAAAGATGGCACTGGAAACACATTTAGTGCTGTCCGCGCCGACGGATTTGGCAGTGCAAGAAGATATTGTGCGTCGGTATAGCAGCATCCCGGTGCATCGATTGCTGCTCACAAAATTGGACGAAATGCATCAACTCGGTCGTTTATTCAATTTGATTCATCAAACCGGGCTCCCGCTCTCGTACCTGTCCATGGGACAACGGGTTCCTGAAGATTTGGAACAAGCGACACGAAAATCAATCGTGGATCGAATCGACCTGTTTTCCGCGTGGGAGCAGGTGTCAGCGAACGTCGCGTAATGCGTGAAGCGTAATGCGTAATGCGTGAAGGGAAAAGGACAAAACACTGCGGCATCTTTTTTACGCATCACGCATTACGTATCACGACTTCGCAGGTTGTACATCAACGTTTGATTTATAAGGATACACACCATGATCACCCAGAT
>CAYMQW010000319.1:2151-3301 GCA_964392595.1 uncultured Nitrospiraceae bacterium | reverse complement strand
ACAAGTAAAAGAGCATCAATACATCGGCCTGTTTAGATATTTTGTACCGATTCGTGGAATCTCCTTCGGCTTCGAGAATACGATCCAGTCGCTGCATATCGCCATATTTTTGGCGATACCGGTCCCAATCAAATTCCTCTAACTCCTCATAGCCTTCGAATTGACTGATAATATTGCCGTTATGAAAGGGAATAAACATTTTCCGGCTGATGTCATCCCATAACTCAACCTCAGTGGGGCTAATGTGCATAATTTCCCGTAGCTCGGTTCGGCTATCACCAGATAGCATGTCGAGGATTTCCAAAGCTCGACAAAAGATCCACGCCACCATGAGATTGGTATAGGCATTGTTGTTCAGACCGGGTTCTTCTGAATGAGGAAATTGATCGTGGTACTCATCGGGGCCCATGACATGTAAAATTTCGTAGCGGTCTTTTTCTGGACTGTAGGAGACAGCGCTGGCCCAAAACCGAGCAATCTCCAAAATCATTTCCGCACCATAAAAAGAGAGAAACTCCCAATCGTCGGTCACTTGAAAGTACTGCCATACGTTGTAAGCAATGGCTGCATTCACATGCCACTGGAGCGCACTATTGTCAGGAGTCCATTGACCGGATTGGGGGTTGAGGTGCCACGTCTGACTTTCTTCTCGTCCATTGCTTCCGCTTTGCCAGGGGTAGAGCGCGCCACTAAACCCAGCGTGTTGCGCATTCCAGCGGGCCTGATTGAGTCGCCGATGACGATACATTAAGAGCGATTTCGTGATGTCTGGGATGCGAAAATTAAGAAGTGGGAAAATAAAGAGTTCATCCCAGAAGATGTGGCCTCGGTACGCTTCACCATGCAGGCCGCGAGCCGGGACTCCGACATCTAAATCTATCGTATTGGGTGAAACCGTTTGAAGGAGATGAAAAATGTGCAACCGAAGAATAAGCTGCGAATCTTCACTATCTTGAATGCCGATATCGCAACGCTGCCACAACCGATCCCAATGCTGAGTATGCGAACGAAGCAAGTCCTCAAACCCACCGGCGTTGCTGAGGGCATGTCGGGCATCCAATCCACATTCCGACACGCCATGGTCTCGTGACGTATACAGCGTCAGGGTTTTTTCAATGGTCAGGGGATGACCTTCCTTCATCCCAATCGT
>CAYMQW010000319.1:659-2141 GCA_964392595.1 uncultured Nitrospiraceae bacterium | reverse complement strand
CGTGACCGATGAATTCAGATTCTTGAACTAGGTGCCGGGATGGCCTCAGGAAGGAATCATCAAGAGTGAATTGAGTTCTGGTGGCTTCTGCGATGCGGAGTTTCGATTGACTCGTTTCCATACACAGATAGAGCCCATCCTCTCCAACAGCCGAAGACTCTAGCCCTGTCAGATGTTTTTTGTTCAAGGCTTGGTAGCGAGCGACGCCCTCGTTCAGCACTCGACCGTCAAGGGCCGACCGGACCTCCAAAGGCCCAGACCAATTCTTAGGGGTAATCACGACTTCCAACCCGGCGAGGTGTTGAAACCCAAGATGCACAAACCGCCGGCTCGTTACGGTGGTCTTTCGACCCTGGCTATCTTGGAATTGAAAGGATCGGTGAAGGACCCCGGCCTTTAGATCAAGTTCCTGTTGATAGGACAAAATATCCACGGCTTGAAGGTTGAACCAATTGCCTTCAGGGTGGCGAAAGGTGAGGACCAACCAATTTGGCAAGTTGACGAGATCTTCGTGTTCAATCGTTTGTCCAGCGATCTCAGTGGGTGAACGGTTATACCCTCCAGCAAGATAGGTACCGGGGTAGTGGGCTCCATCCGCCTCAGCCTCGGGTGCCGCACCGCGTGTGGCAAAGTATCCATTGCCTAAAGTACACAAGGCTTCACGTAACCCCTCTTGCTCAGGTTCAAATCCATCATAGATTAAAGACCAGCCGTTCATGCTTTGCTGCTTTCGATGTGTGTGCTCAATTGCATAAGAAATTGTTGTACCTCATTGGGATTCGGTAAGGCGTACATGGCCGAGGAAAAGCGATACCCTTCCTCCGCGACGATTCCCAAACCAACATATTGGAAAACTCGAAATGCGTCTTCATCGGTCAGATCATCGCCAATGTACACGGGATAGTAGTTTTCTTCTTTCCATTTCAATCCATTGAGCAACCACAAGAGCCCTTGCTTTTATCCCATTCGAGGCGCGGTTGGATCTCAAGCACTTTCTTGCCTTCTGAACGACGGAGATTAGGAAAGTCAATCAAGACCTGTGTGACTGCCATTTTAATCTGGGACACGTTGTTTGGGTCAACCAGACGATAGTGCACTGCAATGGAGAATTTTTTCCGCTCGATTAAGGAACCAGAAATGTGATGTAAACGATTTCGAATGCCACGCTCCGCTTGATCGAGCGTCGAAGAAAATTGCGTGCCGACTTCATGTTGAAGAGTCAGGTCTTGAGGCCCGACAATATCAAACCCATGACTGCCTGCATAGATTAAGGTGTCTAAGCTGACCAAGCCTGTGACATCTTTGCGGTCTCGACCACTGATGATACCAACTGGACACTGACTACTCAAAAGCTCCAGGGCTTCTCGCATGTCCTGAGATAACACCGCCAACTCTGGGCGATCGACAATCGGAGTAAGAGTGCCATCGTAATCGAGAAAAACGATAACCTGTTATTGACCAAAGTGTGAAACAATTTCCTCA
>CAYMQW010000319.1:0-649 GCA_964392595.1 uncultured Nitrospiraceae bacterium | reverse complement strand
AATTGTTGAAGAGCAGAAGGCAGAGCTTTCGTGCTCGTGCGCCTGTGAAGGCGTGCGATCAGGAGGGGGCAAGTCCCTCCCAGGCGAACGTTCCCAGCCTGAAGTCGACAGTGGTTACGGCGTGTCCAGGAGGAAGGGTGAAGAGCAATCTGAGACGAACGACCAGTCCGTAACGAACGCGACCTCGATTCGCCCAAGCCTGTTGGGGAGGATCCTAGCGATGTTCGAACCCGTGCTCGCGCGACGGCCTATCCCTTCGACCTACGAGTCTGCCCGGGTAATAGACGTGGCAAGTCACGGGGGTGACGTAACGTGGGAAAGCGACCGTGGCGAAATGGCAATGCGGTGGTTGGAGATGGAATGGTCGGAAGGTCAAACGAGTGAAGCAGGGAGATCTGTCGGGTGAAGGACGTGAACGACGTGTCGTGACCATTCGCAGTGGGGGACGCTGCGTGATCAATGGCCCAGGCCCCTCGGTGTGGTCTCGCTCGCCGCAGGGGAACGAACGAAGTGAGGCCGGTGACGTCGGATGAAGCGGCTCGACAGAAGTCAGCGCTCTCATAGTATTAACCCGGCAAATAAATTCAATGTATCTAGTGCCTGAGAGAAAACGGGATTGCCTAAGCGTGACGCGGGTTTTCCCAATTTT
>CAYMQW010000318.1:0-3320 GCA_964392595.1 uncultured Nitrospiraceae bacterium | reverse complement strand
CAAGGGATTCTTGGTCATGATATCACCAACAGGTTTCTTCATGACATCCGGATAGCCCTCTTCCATTTCTTCGAAGTCTCGACTATGAACATTGTCGTGAATGTAATCCCCGTAATTAGGATATAATGGGATCATGACGTCCCGAACTGCCACTAAGCCCAGCAGCGTACCTTCATCATCAACGACGGGAATCGCCCCACAATGTCGGCCCAGCATTTTTCCTACCACCGAACGTACCGTGTCTGAAGCTTTAGCGGTGACGACACCCGTAGACATAACATCTCCAACAGTCATACCTTCCTCCTCTCCACTCTGCTCCCCATGGAACTGGTCACGTAATAATTAACATCTCCATGAGCGAGCAAGAATAACAAGACCCTCTGACCAGAGCAACACGCCCCATTGACTGTCAGGGGACCAACCAAGGCAAGGGGAATGAGGCCACCAAGCAACCACTACCGACTGAATGACTGAAAAACGTAAACTCACCTCGGGCTTAGCCCATGCACACCACACCTGCCCCTTTAAAACGGCAACTTGAAACCGCCTGGGAGTGTGTCAGGTAATCCTTTGGGTAACCCTTTTTGGGGAGGGCCTTGTTTAAGCAGATCATTGAGGAGATTATTTTCTTTGCTCAATCGGCTAGCAAATCCGCCACCTTTGCAGAAATAGTGGACTGCAGATCCTTGCCAAAACCGGCTGCGAGGATCTTCACCATTTTTCCGGCTGCATCTTTTAAGTAGCGATCGAGCTCTGAACGAATTTTCACATCATACGGCTGAAGCGTTCCCATCACGTCGACTTGCACCGATAGCGTTGAAATATCCGAAACAGCTCCACTCAAAGCCTTGGTCAACGGATTGACATCGTCAGGCTTCCCTGCCGAAAATTGGAGTGATGATAGCTCGGTATTCCCGGGAACCGTAATCCCTTGGCCACGCAGTTCCGCATTCACCGTCACATCAGCAAATCCATTCTCTACCGTCACTGGCCAATCGGGTTGTGTGGATGGGGCCACCGGCTATACTCGATACCCATTCGCGCGGAATTACATGGTGTCTGCCGGATGAGCCGAGTCACGATGATCCAGTATTCCCTCAATAGTCACACCCTGAAGGTCTTTTAACTGCTCTCCGGCAAAGGAAAAAATGAGCGGACTGCCAAGGGTGGCTGGATCCGGGGTGATATTCTCGATCGTTCCCCTCAATTCACCGATGTTCAAGAGCAACGATATCTTGGCTAAGCGAACCAAAAACTCAGGTAAAGGTTCATGTTCTTGAAAGTGAATGTCCTGGCCCTTGCCCCCCTTCGGACCGGCTTCTTCACCAGTCGAACCCTTGCCAGCCTCCATGCCTTCAAGATACGGCTTCAGCATCTCATACCATCCAGCAGCCTCTTTGAGCTTCACTCCACTGTGTTTTCCTAATAAGGTTTGTCCGAGATGGGCCAGCCCCTTTGGAGATAAACTATATTTCTCCTTCAGCCGTTGTACATCACGCTGCGGGGCCGTCTGAATTTGAGCCATGCGCTGATTAAGCAACGCGACCTTTTCGGCGAGCTCTTTCCGAGCCGTTTTTAGATCGGGCAAGTCTGGCTCGATGTCATTCTTGATGGTTTTGAGCTCATCCACGCCCCCAAGAATGCTACCAATCCCTCCTTTGAGTAATTCTTCAAGCCCTCAATGCGTTTCTGATACTTGGCGAATTCCGCTTTCCCCGGCAGAGTCTCCAGTCGTTGTTTCCACACCTCGTGTTCCCGCTGAATGTCAGTCTGAATGGCTCGAATGAGTTTCAACGTTTTCAGGTCTTCCTGCTCCAAGATCTGTTGAATATGCGGCACTTCAAATGGAGGCAAGGGAAACGTCGAATCATCTAGCGATGTGCCAGGGGCACCACCACGCGCTCGATCATCAATTGCCCCTGATGTCGCTCGAGCGGTCCCAAACTGCACTCCATCTACCTGCATCTTATCAATTATGACCTTACGCCCCAGCAACTGCAGCCCATCGAGGTTCATGGTCAGGCGCGCGATTTCAACTGAATTAGTCATAGGCTCATCGGGATTCATGACTTGAAGACGCGTCAGGGTCAAACCAGTAGGGAACAACGTCAAGTCGCAGCATCGAGCTCCACTTTCGCTCCAACCGAGGCACTTCCCTCCTCTTCAATCTTAGCTTTTACCAGATCGTCAACCACCAAGAGCCACAACAATCCGATGGCAGCAACCAGAACGACGAAGATGCCCAATCCCCACCAGCGGATCATTCCTGCTTTCGGTTGGGTCATCCGCCTCCGCCAAAATGTGGGAGGGATTGGTAAAGATGGTACACCTTAGTGGCCTTGAAGAATTGCATCAGCCGGGTCTTTTCGATCGAAGCCAACACATGTTCACAGAAGCGCACAATCAAACCGTTGAAGAGGAGGGACAGTGGAACGAAGACCGCCAACGAAAAGACCACGCTTCCCATCACGATGGTGTTATTGAAACGAGCGAACCGCCAAAACGTGGAGGTATACAGGGAGGTCCACACCCTTCGAGTGCAGGGGGCGTGAGAATTTGAATGCCATTCCAATGGAACACCGGGTCCAGGAGATACGCTATCCCAGGACCACCACTAGACCCAGCAGAAAAGCCGAGAGATTTACGCGAAGGACAAAAATAAGGAGTAGGCCGACCAGATTATGCAGACTCACCAACGGTGTGAGCCCAGCAACCATCGCAAAACAAAAGCCCAGAGACATCTGGCCGGAATTCGTTTCAGAGTGTAAAACTCTGAGCAACCGTGCAATTAAGCGAAGCAAAACCTCCCTAATTTAGATGGGATATTAGGAGAGTCTGACTCTTAACAGCCACGCCAAAATGTCAAGATGATAAATCAGTTGAGATGAGATGAGAATGGCACGAAATATTTTGGAATGGGGCAAGGGGAACCACAGGGAGAGCGGAAAAGGTTGATTGGGGAAACTTATAGATAAACATCTTTACGATAATTGTTTTATAGGATCAGGAAAATGAGCCACTTGTCCTGGACCTCATAAATAACCAGGAAATTACCCGTCCGCCTCCGATACAATCCATTGAACTCACCACTTCCCTCAATATATTTTCGGGTCTTCTCCCAAACGAGTGGGGAAATTGGGGCGAGTAATTTCCTGAAAGGCTCGCGGGAGAAGAGGTTGGTGGGTTTTTCTCCTGTGGGAAAAATGGCTGGGCTTTCTTGAGGCTTCACGCTGATCATCCCTCCCCTTTGTAAGGGGAGGCTAGGTAGTGTCTGAGAGAAAACACCGTTTTTTTCGGGCATGTTCCGGGATATTTTTCCA
>CAYMQW010000317.1:0-3339 GCA_964392595.1 uncultured Nitrospiraceae bacterium | reverse complement strand
GAAACCCTTATTCCATGGGCTTCTCGCGTAACATATTTAATTGCCGGGTTAATAGCATTCCTCGCATCTCCTTAAAGACTATGCGTGAAATCTCCGACAAATATGGATAAAGCCACATTAAGATGAAGAATAGTCTGGCTTCAAGCTCGAAAATTCGGGAGCGATCACCAGCCCGTTCGATTCCGGCGTCACCTCAAAGTGGGAGCGGCCTGAAGTTGGGCACGAAAGAAGAACAGGAAAAAAGCCGCATCTTGCGGATAATGGGGATTGTCATCGTCACTGTTGTGAACACCGGAATGTTTATGATCACCGGCATGGGATGGGTCCTTTCTTCAGGGCGAGCCGATAGGGACCTCCTTCATGTGCAAGAGACGAAATTAGTTCGAGCTGGGCTGAGGCCAACCATCACCAGGTTCAAGACCGGTTGGTTCAACAAGCCGTTGTCACGCAGGCTTTGAAGAAACGGCATGATCATAATATTCAACTCATCTTAGACTCGGTTGATGAGGGCTTTTATGCTTTGGATCCAGAAGGCAAGGTCACCGTCGTCAATTCTGCTGGAGCTGCCATGCTGGAATATGAGGTGAAGGAGATGATCCAGCAACCGTTTGATACTTTTTCCCGACACACCAAAGTCGGTTCCCCTCCCTATACCAAGGGAAACAGCCCCCGCTTTAATTCCGCAGCGAGGGGGGTACCCTGTATGGTGGCCGATGAAATCCTCTGGAGAAGGGATGAATCTTATTTTCCCATCGAATACACCAGTATGCCTTGTGGGAAGAAGGCAAGTTTGCAGGAGCGGTTGTTGTAATGAGAGATATTTCAGAACGCAGAGGTGCTGAGGAGGTTCTCGAGCAAGACACCTCGTATTCTCACCTCCTCCAACATGTTGCTGAGTCTGCCAATCAAGCTCACAGTCTGGATGAGGCTCTTCAAACGGTGTTGCGACTGATCGGTGAGCATATGGAATGGCCCATAGGTTTTGCCACGTATGTTGGTGATCAATCACCGACGGAGTCCACATCTTCGGCGAAATGGTATGTGGCGGATGAAGAGAAGTACCGTCCTTTTCAGATGAGAATGGAACAAACGGATGCTCAGGGAAGTGGGAGTTTGGGCGGAAGGGTATTGGCATCTGGAGCGCCGGCCTTGATGCCTGATCTCAGTCAGGAAGAGCAGACTCCTACTATAAACCTGTTGGGGCAATTGGGCATTAAGGCTGGCTATGGTTTCCCTATCCTTATCGGACAGGACGTTCTGGGGCTCTTGGAGTTTTATGCATCCGAAGCTGGCCCCCTTTCTCAACGAGTAGCAAAAATTATGGAAGTGGTGAGTGTCCAACTCGGTCGGGTGTTGGAGCGGACTAGGAACGAAAAGAAACTGCGGCACCATCAAGATGAACTGAAAACCTTGGTCGAAGAGCGAACGCGCGAATTATTGACAGCGAAAGAAGCTGCTGAGGACGCTAAACACGCTAAGTGTGAATTTCTCTCCAATATGTGGCATGAACTTCGGACCCCCATGCATGGGATTTTGAGTTTTTCCGCACTTGGTCTGGAAAAGGTTCATACAGCAACACCGGAAAAGTTGGGGACTTACTTTGAGCTGATTAAAGAGAGTGGCCAGCGGTTATTGAAATTAATCAATTCCCTGTTAGACCTGTCCACGTTGGAATCGGATGGTCTATCGCTGTCTTTTCAGCGACAATATCTTCGTGCCTTAGTTGAGACGAGTGTTCAGCAGAGTGAGGATGTACTGAAAGAGAAATCTCTCAAGATGAATGTGGAAGGATCGGAAGAACCGATGGTCCTTTCCTGTGACGGAGCACGTATAATCCAGGTCATGAAAAATATTCTGTCGAACGCGATGAAATATTCCCCTGCGGAGACGACAATTACCATACGGTGGTTCCCTCAGTCGGTTCAAGACGGTCGTGGTCAGGCCGATTCAGAGATGTGTCCCGGGGTATGCATCACTATTCGAGATGAGGGGGTGGGGATACCCCAAGATGAACTGGAATCGGTCTTCGATAAGTTTGTGCAAAGTAGTCGAACCAAGACCGGTGCCGGTGGCATAGGCCTCGGGTTGGCCATTTGTCGGAAAATAGTGATGGCTCACGGAGGAAGGGTCTGGGCAGACAATCCTCCTGATGGAGGAGTAATTATTTGTCTGGTCCTGCCGTTAGACGCCTCAGGACATAAACAACAAGATGAAGAGGTAGCACATGGACAGCTCAAGCATACGAATATTGGCGGTTGATGATGATCGCCTCATGCGGCACATCTTAACCGAATTCTTGGAGGAAGCCGGTTATGACATCGTCACCATGAACGATGGAGCCCAGGCGTGGGACCTTTTGCAAAAAGAAGGTCACACATTTGATGCGATTTTATTGGATCGAATGATGCCAGTCATGGATGGCATGGAGGTGTTGGCGAAGCTCAAGGCCAGCGAAACCCTCCAACATATTCCGGTGATTATGCAGACAGCAGCAGGATCGACCCAGCAAATAAAGGAGGGACTTGACGCAGGAGCATTTTATTACCTAACCAAACCCTTCGCGAAAGAGGTCCTCCTCTCGATTGTACAGGCGGCAGTGCGAGATTCCTTGAAGTACCATGAAGCCCAAGAGGATGTGGAGGCCCAAGGAATGTCCCTGTCTTTTATGCAATCCGGAGTATTTCGTGTTCGTACACTCAAAGAGGTGCAGGCACTGGCGACGGTATTGGCCAAGGCCTGTCCCGATCCATTGAGAGTAATTGCGGGGCTGAATGATTTATTGGTTAATGGGGTCGAACATGGAAACTTAGGCATCACCTATGATGAAAAAACCACGCTTATTGAGACGGGACAATGGCAAGAAGAAGTCACGCGTCGATTGTCCTTACCCAAATATGCCGATAAATGGGTGAATGTGACGTTTGAGCGATATCCCGAGGAAATTCACCTGACCATTAAGGATCAAGGGAAGGGATTTGATTGGGAGAAATATATAGAAATTAGCGCGGACTTAGCTTTTGCCACTCATGGCCGGGGCATTGCCATGGCCAAAGCCCTAAGTTTTGATCACATCGAATATCGTGAAAATGGAACTGAAGTATTTTGCCTCCTTTATACACTTCCCTTTGCCGCCCCCGACTCTTGCTCTGAAGCCCTTGCCGGAACTTGCGAAAGCGGAGCGTGATCGGTGAGGCGTCAGGCGTAGAAGAATACTCTTTGTGAAGTCGGGATAGAAATCAGGCGTGCGCAACCTTAGGACCCGCGAGAAAATAACTTGACCAATATCGCATCCAATCTTCGGGCCATCTTTGAACGGGCCTCAATCGAAAAATCCTCACC
>CAYMQW010000316.1:0-3343 GCA_964392595.1 uncultured Nitrospiraceae bacterium | reverse complement strand
ATCTTTGAACGGGCCTCAATCGAAAAACCCTCACCATAGCTGTGCTATGCATCGAGTTTTTCTCAATCGTTCCGTCCAAATCCGACCCAAATCTTGGCGCGATATTGATCAAGTTATTTTCTCGCAGGTCCTTAGGAAACCATATCATGAAATACACCGTGATTCCACAACCACAAAGCCCGCAGATCCAGCCCGCCCGTCGTTATTCATTCCAAGCTGTCCGTCTGACAACGTCGCAAGCGAGACTCAAGAATGTGACCGGAATCCAGTGAATCACATTTTAGATCGTATCCCGCCGCCAGGGGGGCCGCCTCTTGTGGGATTAACCCAACCAGCTGACTCCCCTTGATCGACACCCCACATTGCTCTGCTTCTTCTTTGACTTTTTCAAACACCACATGAAGAGGGGTTTGTCGATAGTTCGTGAGATTTATGGATACCTGGACAAAGCCTTGAGTTTTCAACTCCATGCCTAGCGCCTTCACTGCCGGCAAACCGCCACTCGACGTTCGAATAGTCTTAGCAATGGTTTGGGCAATAGAAAGGTCGCTTGTGTTCAACACAATATTGTACGCAATTAACGGATGACGCGCTCCAACTGCTATAGCTCCGGCAGTGGGATGCGGATGCGCCGGACCGAAATCAGGCAACCAAGCCGAATCCGACTCCATCCGTGACGCAAGGCCAGTTACCCCCCCACGGCGAATGGCTTCAAGCGGTTTTCGATGAGGTTGATCGCACGCCTCCTCATAAAGGAACACGGGAATATCAAGCTCATCGCCAATACGCTTTCCCACGTTCTTGGCTAGATCCACACATTGACTCATCGTGGCATCGTCGAGAGGGATAAATGGCAAAACATCGGTGGCGCCAATTCGTGGATGCTGCCCCGTATGTTGGCGTAAATCAATCAACCTTGTTGACGTTATCACCAATTTCAATGCGGCTTGGGCCACACCCTCAGGCGACCCGGCAAAGGTTAAGACACACCGATGATGGTCAACATCATAGTGCTGGTCCAGAAGCCTCACGTCTTTGACAGTATTGATTGCCTGGGCGAGCGCATGAATCGTTTCACTATTGCGCCCCTCACTGCAATTCGCCACACATTCGATGATGGGTGTAGCCATTTGAATGATCCATTTCTGGCAAGGATAGAGTCGTCTAGCTAAGGATTCATACCCCAAACCCTCTTTCTTGACAACCTGAAAGATGCCCTATTATAGTTAAAATTACTAACTTTTCTTTCTTCTCCTTCTCTATTTTGGCAGTGTATTTCTTAAGATCGGCACACAGTGGAGCAGATGACAAGACCCCTACTAACTCCCATACAAGGCGATAGGTGAACTTATGAGTATGACGCAAGTCGAACCCGCCACCACTCTCGCACAACTTCAAGAAACCAAACCTGAAAAGGTGACGATCGTGCTTCTGAGTGGGGATATGGATAAAGCCATGGCCGCCTTTATCATCGCCACCGGCGCGGCAGCCATGGGCATGAAAGTTACCATGTTTTTCACCTTCTGGGGATTGAATGTTATTCGAAAGGAAGGTGCCACGAGTGCAGCAAAAGACTTTCTACGCAAAGCATTTGGCTGGCTCAACAAGGGCGGCGCGGAAAATCTTCCACTATCAAGATTCCACTTTGGCGGCTTGGGCTCCATCATGATGAAGAAGGTCATGAAAGATAACCGGATGCCTGCTGTACCTGAGCTACTGGAAACGGCTCAAGATCTTGGCGTAAACATGATTGCATGCACAACCACCCTGGGCTTACTCGGGATTTCCAAAGATACGCTGATTGAAGGCATTGACGAACTTGCCGGCGTCACCACCTATCTCGCGGAAGCCAAAGACGGCGCTGTCAATTTGTTTATCTAAGAAATTACAGTAGAGCATGACCCTCGCCTCTGAGGGGCCGAGTTACGAAGAGGAACGAAGGGAAGGGTGAGGGGTTAATCTTTTTTCATGATTAAATTGGAGCTATATAAATGATCGAATCGGATACCACGCTTGATACTTTGGGCTACTTCTGCCCCATGCCCATAATTATGACCTCAAAAAAAATCAAACAACTCACCATGGGCCAAGTCCTCGAAGTGCTCTCCGACGACGAAGGCATCAAAAAAGACATGCCCGCCTGGTGCCAAACCACGGGCCACGAAATGGTGGGATTAGAAGAAGAAGAGGCCGATCCTAAAAGAGTCTATAAGGCTTATGTAAAGAAGACCAAATAAATCTTTCCTTCTTAATAACTCCCTCGCACCTCTCAAGCTCCTATTTGTGTTCCTTACAATGAGACCTCAAGCCTGACCTGACCCAAGTTATTCCAGCTATAGATGCAATAATTTGTTGGCGCATGATCAGTCAGATGGTCTATGGGCAGTTGATCGAATTGCCCTGTCTGGAGCATCTTTTTGCTTGCATCCCCAAAGTACTGGAAAAAGCCAGTTAGTCGGTCGGTCCACAGATCCACAAGGCTCATGCGGTTTTGAATCCATCCCTTCCTATCAATATATTGTGACTCCCTCACATGGCGAAAAATGTTTTTTCCAAAACAATGCAGGCGCGACTCGCGTGAGACCATCCCTCCTGCTCCGTGATTCACGGATAGCAGGAATGTTTGAGATGACCGCAAACTTACAATACATATATTAAATATGCTTGCCCCCAATTTAATCTCAACTTTTTACATTCGTCCCTCATCCAACTCAATGATATCGACCCACCGGGTCAAAGAAGAAAGCTGTTCCACTGGAAGCCCGCGTTTGGCTGCTACCTCGGCGATCCGTGATTGAAAGCGTTGCTGCGCAACTTCATTTTGCGGCCCACTGTTTACAATCCTGTCATTCCATTGTGTCCGCTCCTCATCCGTTAGAGTTTTTCCATGTTCTTGGACCCACGCTACGACTTCATCATCGGTCCCGCCTTGCACGACACGCTTTTCCAAATCCCCACCTGTAATTTCCAACAGATCGAGCAGATACTTATCAAATCCTATTGTCAGGTAATAATAATCCTGAATCTGGCCGGCGTTTCGCATCCGAATTTTGTCAAACAATCGGCCCAAATGAGCCAAGCCGCCAATCTCCACTTTGGGACTACGCGGGTATTGTGATGTATCCATAAGTCGTATCTCCTCATTTTCCATACAGTGAAAAATCATTAAATGCCTTCCGGCGAAACATGAATGTGTTTCTGAATCTCTCCTTTGTAAGGAAAGGAACTCAAAGAACATCAGCCACAATTTCCCCCCAAGGTAAACACGGAAGCCCCAAAAAATATAAGGGTCTTCTCCTAAACGAGTGGGTAAATTGGGGCGAGTAATTTCCTGAAAGACTCG
>CAYMQW010000315.1:2610-3363 GCA_964392595.1 uncultured Nitrospiraceae bacterium | reverse complement strand
CGAAACACCCTCAACATAGCTGGGCTATGCCTCGGGTTTTTCTCAATCCTTCCGTCCGAATCCGACCCAAATTTTAGCGCGATATTGTCCAAGTTATTTTCTCTCAAGTCCTAAGTAGGTGGAATGTTGGTTTGAGTGTACGCATAGATCGTGTTTAGCAATATAAACTAGGTTAACAAAATATCCGGCGCGATGAAACGTTTGTTAAAACGTAAGGTAATTGGCCCGGGCGATCAATTGACTTTTCACTGAGTAGAGCGCACAAAGTCGCGGACCAGGCCTTCTTAACACTGTTGCTGCAGAATTTGCCTTGCAACTGAGCGCAAAAACCCTTTGGCCTTTATTTCCCTTATTACTTCTTGTTGTGGTGGTGGGTTTAACGTGGGCCATGGGGTGTGTGGTCCGTCAGGTGCATGGGTGACGGGCTGTGTGGTATTCAAGCCGGAGCGTTAATTTTCTATCTGTTAGCCGCAGCCTCGGCGATTGCGAGCGAAAGTGGGGGGATGTCCGCACTTGTTTACAGACCATTTTCTATTCTTACCCAGGTGTGTATGGTGTGGGCCATGTACCGTGCGTGGGGGCAACATCAGCGGAAACTCTTTTTGTTGAACGCTGTGGTCTGGGCAGCGATATTAGCGGATATGGCGCTTCATTACGTGTTGGTTAGATAACAGCTATAATAACGCTGTTCCGAATCAATAGGAAATGTAAGGGGTGGAGGCGGGGGGCTGCAGGATGCTTTACACTTGCCGT
>CAYMQW010000315.1:0-2600 GCA_964392595.1 uncultured Nitrospiraceae bacterium | reverse complement strand
CGCACGCGCGAGCAATGCCGTCGCGATATTGGAGCCATAACTTCAAACCTTCTTCTAAGCGTTCTATGATCAGAGCAGACTGTTCGCTTGCGATAGCTTCTTTTACAATGAGATCGTAAACGATTCGTCGATTGCACGGTTCAGTCATTTCCCGGACACGCACAAGATCCATGTGATTGGGGTCGAGTCCATGGTAGACCACGAGAGGGTGTTTTAAGACGATGTCTTCAATGTCGGCTTGGGATTTTTTTTGGTTTTGGTTGACGACCTCTTCCCGATCATTGGCTGACCCTTCTACGAGAAGCGTCAAGACTGCTGCGCCGACGATCCACTCTTCTTCCTGGCAAATGTTATCGAGCCATTCCCGGTATGAAAAACTTCGCGAAAGCAATTCCACGTCGCGAAATTCCGCGCGCGGATAGCCGAGTCCCAACATCATGTGTAAAAAGAGTTCTTGATGGGGTTTTCCGAGAGAGAGTCCGCCAGTTTCTTCTTCGTAGATTGTCGTGGCTAGTTGACGCCGCATTTGCCAGGGAGGATTCTTGCCAAGCAGCCGTCCGAGAAGAACGGAAAAGTCTCGAATGTAGACGGCATACTCTTGACGAAAATGTATATTGAGCTGCGCCTTGGTCGTGGTGCTTCCGTTAAAATACGGTGTCGACCAGTGTTGTTTTCGGCTGATAACGTCAAATAGGCGTTCGCGAAACTGGTCAGCCGAGAGCTTCCAAATCATACAAGTCCATCAGGTTCTGTAATGAGGTGTGTCCAGTTTTGCACGGTGTGGGAGAGTAAATCTTTATCGGAATTTTATGGCTCAAGCTTTATTGGGCAATATTTGCATTTTCCAAAAACCTGAAACTACAATAGAGAACTAAGCATAGCATACTTGAGGGAGAATCAATATGGCAATGTCACCGATCAATCTTGCTGACCCCGACCAAATTTTGAATTTTTTAGTTGACGTCTCCCTAAAGGGAGAAGGGCTCACTACAGATAATTTACTGGATTATGTGTTGGATGAGGGGTTTACCGAACCTACATATTTAAGCGCCAAGGGTGAAGATCCTGACGCCTATTTCAAAGGGGAACCCAATGCCTGGGCTGTGTACCAAGTCCGGGAATGGAAGCGGGTGTTAATTATCAGTGGCGGGGGCGTAAGAGGGCGGCGTGCGCAAATCACTGAAACGCCGTAGTGGGTGTGACCACTTTCAATCGACCCTAGGAGCCCTTCCATAATTAGCGGGCTGTCATTACGTGGTTGTGCTGGATTTGGCTGGGTCAGGGTTATTTGTAATCCCAGCCGCCGACGAGAATGCCTTCTTCAAAATAGAGGTATCGGTGGCGAACCGAGCCTGCGTCGATCCAATCTTCAAAGACCCACTCTTCTCTCCGAATGCCACGGTCGGTATAGGTCACATTCATTTGAATGGGTGATCCCCAAGCCTTTATGGCCTGGTTACGAGTCATTCCAGCAATAACTTCTTTATCCTCAATATGGTGCTCGAAGGTGGGGTCGAGGATTGATGGCAAAAATCCCCAGAGAATCATAAACAGCGCAAAGGCTCCCAAGAGGGAATAAAGAGTGATCCGGACAGGTTTACGGCAAAGAAAAGGGAGTGTTGAATTCTGAGGGGTAGGTGCCACCCTGGCCTCTGCTTCGGATTCAAGGGCCGGTTTAGTGTTTTGGGTCGCTGACGCTGAGAGGGGGTTGATTGGTGCCATGAGAATAGATGTTGTAATCTAACAGGGCGCAATAAAGGCCGTCAATGTGGAGGAATAGTGTTTGTCGAGGTTGAGAGTAGCCAAAATTTTGAAGGATCCCTGTTTCTACGTTTTAAGGAGCAAGGTCCAGCCAAACCTCTTGTGCAAGTGAAGCTATATGACCGGACGGTCCGAGGGGAATGGTGTGATGTGATTGGTTGGACCGACAACGACGCCGAGCCTCTTTGCGGTGCGCTCGCGCAGCCCGTAGAAGACTCAGGCGCAGGATTCGCGTATCTCGTCTTTGGAGGAGTCTGTGGGATTCGTCTCAAACCAGTGACGGTTGATGAACCTTGGTCTGTGGATAGCCCGAACCAGTGGGGAGAATCCCACTTGCTTTTATCCGACCTCAGTGACCTTAAGTTTGTGGAGTGATGGAGCAGCTCTCGCCTCAGACAGCCGGTGAAGCATCGTTTGTATTTCGTAGCTATTTCTTTTACGACATACGGGAAACAAGCGACGGTTTTTTAATCCGCGTATTCCGGTACGGGAATGGATTTTTTCTTCTTCGGCGGTTCAAGTGGGCGTTGGGCGAATTCAAGAGAATACGGATTCAACAAGGGCTCGTGGGTGTGGCGTCGGGTCTTTTAATCAGGGGAAGGCTTTGAATCGTGAATTCTAAGCGATCAATTAACGACTGCCTCGTGATATAGTCCGGAATGCCATTCAGAGAAAAAAGTTGGTACGCGAGAGACCAATCCCATTTTTCTTTATTGTATTCCTTCACCAACAAGGTTGTATCCCGAGGCGGTGGCCCTTTGAAAATAAGGACCCAAAGATTGGATCGAAACACTGGAGTGTGGGGCAGCGTAGGGGGCGAAAATTCTGGGACTAATTTT
>CAYMQW010000314.1:0-3371 GCA_964392595.1 uncultured Nitrospiraceae bacterium | reverse complement strand
ATCGTGCGCGCTCAACGCTTAATAATATACAATCAAATTAGGACACTACACTAGCATGTGGACCATCTATGTAGGGGCGTAAAAGGGCAACCAGTTTCGCTTATCCACTTACGAAGGCCTGTGATGGTACGGGGATAGGGAATGTCCGTTTTTGAGAGTTCGTCCAACTGTTAACAGTAGATGATTCAAATCAAAGGGTTTGGACAGGACCGCTGTGGCTCCAGCATCAAGCGCCTGAATCCGCAGGTCGTGACCCGAATGCGCCGTCATCATGACAATCTGGGGACAGGGACACCCCAAGTCCTGATTCAATCTACGGATGACCTCCAAGCCATTCATCATCGGCATGGAATAGTCCAGGAGAATGAGGGCAAACTCTTCGGCCTCGATTTTTTCGAGTCCTTCCAATCCATTGCGCGCCTCATCACAGTAATATCCATAGGACTCTAAGGCGGATCGAAGGATCAAGCGAATATCAGAATCATCATCCACTATGAGAATGCATTTCATGCGGTCTTCCATCCCTTTTCCCTCCCAGGGCTCAATGCAACTCGGCCTTGAATCCTTCATGCCCGTATGTTTGTGAATTGCACCCTAACTGTGCCCCGCATCGGTGAAGAAACACCCGGCGACATTTTTGTTTGAACAGATGTTGCGACACAGGTTTGGTCAAATAGTCGTGCGCCCCACTTTCCAACGCTTCAAGCAACAAATCCGTCATGTCCACACTTGCCAGAACAATTACGGGAATATCCGCGTACCGTTGGCGAAATTGTGTGAGCATCGTGAGACCGTCCATCACAGGGACCAGTAGGTCGAGAATCAGGCCGTCGATTGATTGGGAGCGCAACACCTGCATCGCCTGTCCCCCATCACCAACAGCGGTGACGTGGTAGCCCATGTCCTGAAGCCATGGTTCAAACAATGTAGCCGCAGCATGATCCGGTTCCACAATTAACATTCGTTGGGTCATGATGGAACGATCCTTGGGTCCGCTCCATTGATCATATGTTGATTCTTGACTCATAGCTGGTGAAGAATGACGACTCGTAACCACAGTGTAGGCTGTCAAGATGAGGAAGAGGTTAGATGAAGATTAAAAGTTTCTCATGAACCGGATAGGCAAAAAGAGAGAGGACTGTTGTGTCCGAAACAAGGAGGAATTTGGTGAAATACAGAAGCATGGGGTCGTTGAAAAATTCAAAATTTTCATCCTCCTGACTACCCTCGGAGCATTCGGTGAAACATATAGAGGCCTGGGGAATGTTCAAAAAGGTGCGTCCAGCAAGGCCGCAGGCACTTTGGCGCGCGGAGCGTACTCATAGTACGTGAGCACGACAAAGTGCCGAGAACGCAACTGGCGCCTTTTTTCAACATTCCCAAGCATTTTGAAAGGCTTGCAGCTATAATGCCAACCATTAAAGCGATGGATTGATTCACGCGAAGGACGATACCGAACACATCGATGGAATACTTGGAATAGAATCGTGCGGGGTGGATCACAACTCGAAACGTGGGTCGGGGCGTTGTTAGAATTTCAACTTGTTATGTCGATATCGAGTCATGGCATGGAATTCAAAAGCCTCGCGAATCCTCACCCTCGACAAGTCGAGCGAGAGAGGATGGTGCGGGAGCAAATCATCGCACGCGGTGTGACAGACTCCCAGGTTATTCAGGCCTGCCGGGAGGTCCCTCGCCATGAGTTTGTTCCGGAATCAGAGAGAGACCAGGCCTACGAGGATCATCCCTTGCCCATTGGGTTTGGGCAAACCATTTCCCAACCCTACATTGTTGCGTTCATGACGAAAGCGTTGGGGCTTCAACCGCACGAACGCGTGCTCGAAATTGGAACTGGGTCGGGATATCAAGCGGCCATTCTGTCTCAATTAGTGGACAAGGTCTTCAGCATTGAAATTGTGGAGCCACTGGCTGAGAGATCAAAAAACTCATTAACAAAATTAGGATTGATCAATGTCGCAGTCCGAGCAGGGGATGGCTACAAAGGCTGGCCGGACGAGGAGCCGTTTGATGCGATCATTCTGACGGCAGCACCGGAACATATTCCACGGCCGCTGTTAGATCAGCTTGCCATCGGAGGACGGTTGATTCTTCCGCTTGGGAAGATCGTGCAAAAACTGATGCTGATTAGAAGAACACCAGAGGGATGGCGAAGGGAAGAACTGATTCCCGTGTCATTTGTGCCCATGACTGGTAGAGCAGGAAGCGGACCTCCTTCTTTGCCAGAATAAATGAGAAGCCTATGTTCTACTGTAGGAAATTTTGAATGAGGAGAGAAAAAATGAATAGCAAGAAATGGAGAGTGAACGCCATGGGAATGCTTACAAAAGTTTTTGTGCTTACGTCGATCGTAACGTTTGGAGGGATCATCAGCATCGTGGTGGCAGAAGGTTTACCTCAACAAGCGGTCCTTCCCCTCTCGCTCGCCGAAAAGGCCGCCGTGGCAGCGTTAGACAAATGTGTGACGGGTGGATACAAAGTGAGTGTGGCGGTGGTGGATCGGAGTGGCAACCTGAAAGTTCTGTTGCGTGCTGACGGAGCTGGGCCACACACAGTGGATAGTAGTTCGCGAAAAGCTTACACCTCAGCGAGTCTTCGGCGTCCGACCGAACATTTGGCCCAGCTTTTAACAAAAATTCCCAGTATCCAAGGGCTACGCGATATGAATGAAAAGATTTTAATTTTGGGAGGCGGCTTGCCCATTGAAATTCAGGGAGAGGTCGTTGGTGGCATTGGGGTGGGCGGCGCTCCCGGGGCTCACCTTGATGAAGGCTGTGCGACTGCAGGGGTACAGGCCATTGGCGGTGAAATGAAAGGAAACACCGCTCCATGAGCAACCACGAAACGCGATTGAAGATGTCAACAACCTGGCCCCACAGGCTTCAGTCCGTGGGGCTAGGAATCATCTGCCTTTTTGTGTTGGGAGTGAGCGGCTGCGTGACGGATCCTGAAATCAAACAGGGTGTGAGGCAGGAATACCTGGGATTGGGCATTGTGCTCGGAACACGCGGGTACCAGGAAGTCCAAAAAGATTTGGCTTCCCCCGGGGCCTTTTCTCTAGCCCTAGAAGGTCAGGTTGTAAAAATCGAAGGTGCGGCGTATGTGGTGAAAGAAATCACCCAACAGGAGCGACGAATTCCAGTCGATCAAAATACAAGGATTGATCGTCCACCTCATGTCGGAGATTGGATCGCTGCCTATCTCGACAGTCACGGAAGGGCCATTCACATTCGCAATATTGATGAAGAGGCTCTTGCCAGGGAAGCATCGTTGGGGATGGAGTAATTCCTCTGGGGCTAGGGGCTGTTCAAAAAGGCCCGTCCAGTCTCCTGTCCTGAAATTCTATGGTTCAT
>CAYMQW010000313.1:0-3385 GCA_964392595.1 uncultured Nitrospiraceae bacterium | reverse complement strand
CGGGAAATGAGTATTATGATTTAGCAGCCAAACGGGCAGTGTTGGATGCGACACCCTTACCTCCGTTTGCCTCAGATATGCCTGAGCCGTTTTACGATATACAATTTCAGTTTACCGTTAACCTGGATTCTTAACTAATGTTAACGAAACATGGTCTCCTAGCATTCATTGGTCTTTTGTGTGTGAGCGGGTTCGTGCTGTTGGAATCATACGCAGCCGATGTGTTTTTGGAAACGAAACGTTCGGAGTTTCAAAAGATTCCGATCTGGGTCATGGGATTTGGCGATGGAAAGGCCGGCGCGAAATCTCACAAACCCCTTGGTGCCCAAATGGCTGATATTCTCAAAGCGGACTTGACCCGGTCCCAGGTTTTTGAAGTCGTGGATGAGGCGATGCCAGCTTTGGAATTTTCCCATTCCCATTGTCAAGGGATCGAGCCCTTGGGCAAAGCCAAAGAAAGTGGCGCCACCGTGTCTAGCTGGGGGCGGGTTGGTCGGAAAAATAGCAAATTGGTCATGGAAGCCTGCGCCTACGATGGGGCGAATGAAAACTTGGCTATGGGGAAACGATACGTGGGTGGGCCGATCACCCTCAAATTACTTCGACTCATGGTTCATCGGTGGGCAGATGAATTAGTGTCGCGTTATACAGGGGATCCTGGTATTGCCATGACGAAAATCGTCTATGTCTCTCAGGATGCCGGTGGGAATCGGGATCTCTATGTGATGGATTACGACGGGTTTGGGCCGAAGCGGGTAACGGCTGATCGCCGACTGATTTTAATGCCGGCCTGGTCACCTGATCAGAGATCGGTGGTCTATACCACCTACCGAAAAAATAACCAGGAAATCGTTCAACTCCATCTGGCATCCGGATCCAAGAAAGTCTTGGTGAGTGCCCAAAGCCTCAATATTACTCCTGCATTTTCTCCCAATGGAAAATTGGTTGCCTTTGCGTCAGCAGCTGATGGAAATTCGGATATTTACACGCTGGATCTGGCCACCCAAGAAACGGTTAAATTAACGTTTGACCGGAGCGCCGATCTTTCGCCCACCTGGTCCCCCAACGGAAGAGAGATCGCGTTTACTTCGGATCGAGGAGGACGCCCTCAAATCTACGTGATGAGTTCGGATGGCTCGAATGTTCGCCGCCTGACGTTCGACGGAACGTATAATGCTGCTCCAGCCTGGTCCCCGCAGGGGGATTGGATCGTGTATGTCTGTCACTTGCCCAAGATGGGGTTCAAATTGTGCCGGATGACTCCTGATGGACAACAACGCGTGCAAATTACCTCAGGCCCTAATAATGAAATTGATGATTCGCCTTCCTGGGCTCCAGATGGCCGGCATCTGGTTTTTAGTTCCAGGAAAGCTGGCAAGAGTCATATTTTTATGGTGAATATGGATGGAACCGGGCTGGAACAATTGACCTCCGGGGGATGGCATCATAGTTCTCCTTCATGGTCGCCATTATAACGCTTTCTTTCGTCCTCCCTGACATATGCCAAATGGTCGTAAACCGTGCCATTCAATACCTCCCTAGGTCGTGTGAGCATGAGGAGACCGCAACATGATAGGAAGAAATGACCAGTTGTTTTCCCAAAAGGTCAGTAGACTTCGGACGTATACACATCGTCTTCTGAAGATGATTTTGATAGTGTCCCTATTACTGAGTGTGTCGTCTTGCGTGGCACAACAAGCAGATCTCGTTCGCATCCAGCAAGGCTTTGAGGCCAAAATTGCTAAGATTGACAAGGATACAATAGCCTTGGAAGCAACCTTGGCTCAAGCCAATCAAGCCATCCAGGAATCGAAGAAGGTCTTGGCGAAACAAAAATCCGAAGTGGCGGAACTGGTGCGCGCGCGCGCGCAATTTAATAGCGAATTGCGGAGCCTTCGTGAAGAAAACCTTCCACAATTAAGTGGTGAATTGGAATTGGAATCGCATCGATTGCAACGTCTCCAACGTGTGGTCGATGATCTCGTGCAAGGTGTCAAGGTTCTCGAAGCAGACTTGAAAACACGGGACCAAGCGCGCGCGACTCAAATCACCACGCTCGGTAAAAATATCGAAAAGGAATTTGATCAACAAGGTAAGATTATGAGTAAACACCTGGCAGGATTTCGAGCATCGTTAGTGGAGTTTAAAGATGCTCTTGCCGGGGTTGATACACGTGTGGTTACCGAGAGCACGCGAGCCACGACCGCCGAGACCAATATGAAAAACGATTTCGAAGCACAACAAACTGCTCTTCAAGTTAAATTGGATTCTGACACCCACACGCTCAAGCAGTATTTAGAGACCGATGTAAAAACCAGCATTGGTTCTGTTGCGAAAACTTTGCAAGAGATGAATGTCTCCTTGGGCTTGCAACTGGATAAGCAGGCCGCAGAATTCAAAAGCCAAGCGGCTTTGCTCTCTGCTTTGAACACCAAAGTTGGAACGGAGCTGGCCTCGCTCAAACAGCAGGATGAGGGGACTCACCAAAATCTTGAAAATCTTACGACGTCAATGACCCAGCTCCGAGATGGGCTAGATACAGTCGGTGCTCAACTGGGGTCCCAAGTTGATGCGCAGGCGCAAACCCTTGAGGCATCCAGTGGGCAATTGAAACAATTACAGGGCCAGTACGCCGCCCTATCCAAAAAACTTGATGCCGATACCAAGGCCCTTCGCGGATATTTGGATACAGATATCCGAACCAGCTTGCAATCCATGGCCAACGCTGTTGAGGGCGAAAAGACTCGCGCGACGCAATCTTCCAAAAAACTGGAAGCCCGGATCCAAAAGTTGGAACGCACCACCAACGCTGATGTAAAGCAGGCCCAAGCCCAGGTGGTGGCGCAGGACAAACATGTCAAGGACCTCAATCAGTCGGTCATTAGTATGCGAGAGGGCTTAGATTCGATGGCGGGAATGCTTGGGAAACGAAGTAATGAGCAGATGAAACAGATCGGGAAATTGACCGCGCAATTGGATCAAATGAGGGAGACGCAATCCTCGGACTCGTCTCAGCAGGATGCCAACGTGCAAACACTGTCTTCACATTTAAATGAGATCACTACCAGTGTGCAATCCGTGGTCACCACGCTTGATCAAGTCAAAACCTCATTGTCGTCGAGGCTGGATGATCAGGCAGCTCGTTTGGCAGAACAAGAGCGGCGCCTCACCGAGACGGCAAACAATAATGTGCAGCAGGTAAACTAATTGACGACAGCCCTTGGTCAGCTCAAGGATGTCGTCAATAATATTGGAGCCGCACTTGGTGAAAAGGTGGATGAACATGAAGGGCAATTGGCTGGGTTGGTTCAACAAGTTCAACAACTCCAATCTTCGAGTCCACAGTCCTCTACGCCACCGCAAACCGGGAAGGCTTTAGGACCTG
>CAYMQW010000312.1:0-3403 GCA_964392595.1 uncultured Nitrospiraceae bacterium | reverse complement strand
GAGAGCTATCCTCGCCTCCTCGATACCTTGACGCCTGGGGGAACATTGACCGGCCCGGATGCTATCGATGTCTATGCCAATGGTGTCACCGTTCGATTAACCGAGGCCTTAGGCGAAACCTTTGAGGCTGTGTGGTGGGTATGTGGAGATAAAGATTTCTTTTCCCTCACGAAACATTTTATTCAGGCGCGGCCTTCGACGACATACAATTTATCCAAATACGGAAAAGAATTCCCGGAGTTTCTTGATGAGGTGTCTCCGTTCCCCGACCTTCCTTTTTTGGGTGATCTCGCGCGGCATGAATGGCTCTTTAAAGAACTGTTTCACACCAAGCAACATGAGTCTGTCTCCCCTGATCGAATTCAGTCAATAACCGAAAACGCGACCATTCGGTTTAGATTCGGCCAAGCCGTTCGCCTTTTTGCCTCGAGATATGCCATTTACGATCTTTGGAAACTTCGGGGGACGGCTCATGAAGGCAAACCTCCAGTGGAATGGGATCATCCGCAGTTTCTTCTTTTGTACAAAAAGGACCGACAAATTTTCATCAACGAAGTCGGAGAAGCTGAATATTCCGTTCTCAACGCGCTTAGTGAAGGTCAGTCAATCGAAACGGCTCTCCATTCCGCCGTTGAAGCGCATCCAACTTTTTCGCAAGAGCACATTTCTCAATTATTCCAGATGGTGTTTCATACAGGTATCATTCAACGCATTGAGATCACGCCTTCTTCGTGATTTGGCATGTCATCTATTCCGACACCACTCATGCACTCAATCAGTCCATTCACAAGACCACCGGGCAACTTGATTACTGGTCGCCCCCTCTTGGCCATCTTTGAAGTGTGCCTCCGATGCAATTCCGCCTGTGGCTACTGTGACCTGCCCTTGAATCAAGGTCGTTGTGAAATGACGCGCGGCGAAATTCGACGAGTGTTCAGCCATCTGTATGAAGAAGGGCTTCGCGTTGTGTTTCTGCAAGGTGGTGAGCCACTCGTTCGTCGCGACCTTCCGGAGATTCTTGAGGGCCTGGCAAGCAGAGGATTCCACCTGTCACTCATCACGAATGGGACCAAATTCACGGAATCGCTGAGTGACCGATTGGAGCCACTGAAGGTAAACATTTCCATCAGCCTGGACACCCTACACCGCGAGCGCTATCAACGCATTCGAGGAAGAGACCAATTACCGGAGGTGTTCAATGGGATTAAACTCTTACAGAACTATCCACACCCCAAGTACCTCACCTGCATTGTGAACAACCAGAACAGGCACGATGTACTTGATGTCGCTCGGTTTGCAAGGGCACACGGATGTATTCCAGTCATCAGGGCGTACCACTGGGATCTCGAACGCTACGGGAAAATTGACCTGACGTTACAGTACGAGCAGACGGTGGCTCGCAAAGTTTTTGAGCAGGTGGTTGAATCAGACTACTTTCGGCCATACCTGCACGATAACATCACATGGTTAAGTGGCAAATCCTTAGCGCTCTGCGATGCCGAAAAATACAGCATTGCGATAGATGCCTCAGGCAATGTGGCACCCTGTCTCGCCCTCAAAAATGCAGGCAATCTTCTCAAACAATCGCTCCCTCAGATTCTGTCGCGCTTTGATACCAATCGTATCCGCAACTGCTCAGACCAATCATCGTGCAACATGCTATACAGCCGGGTCATCGGCTCAGTGCTTCGCCACCCGATTCAAGCTGTAATTACGCCAACGCGCCTCAACCCACTGGAGGGGGCCTATGCTGGTTCGCACTGACGAACGCCGCCCATTAGCCGAACTGCTGCGGTTTTTAGAATTGGGGGAACGCCTGGCTCATCATTGCGCTACCGCGCAAGCCAGATTGGCCCCAACACCAAAGATGCGTCGCTTCCTTCAAAACCAAGCTCGACAGGAAGCGTTTCACGCCACGGTGTTTTATCAGGCAGCCTTGTGGATTGACCCCCGTCATCATACACACTCCGAACCATTTACACCGCTGACCAAATACGAGAGATTAATCCAGAATGCGCTCGATCGAAACGATTTCCTGGAGACCATTGTCGCGGAACAAGTGATTTTAGAAAGTCTGGGAGAAGCCATTCTTCTTAAACTGGAAGCAGGGCTGAAGAAGCGAGGTGCGCCCCTCCAAAGACTTCGCAACGTGTTGCTTCACCAAGAAGAAGCCCACCATGGCTTTGGAACCCGAGTCCTTGATCAAGGCATCACAAATGGGACGACTGATCATGACGAGCTACGACACAAGGCCGAGCCGTATTTACTATTGACGAACTCATTAGTGCTGACATTACAATCACGTTTCGATGACATGGATGAAGATCCACACGAATACCTCGCCACGCAACGACAACTCCTTCCGCAGTGGCTCCACACGCCGGTATAGTAAGATGCTCTCAGTTATCATTCCCACCTACAACGAAGCAAAGGTATTGCACAATACGCTCACCTCGTTGCTTCGGCAGCAAGGAAAGTATGACATCATGGTCGTGGATGGGGGGAGCACGGACTGCACTCAGGACATTGCACGAGATATACCCGGCATCACGGTGTTAACGGCGTCCAAAGGACGCGCGTCACAGATGAACGCCGGGGCACGACATGCTTGCTCGAACGGGACTCAACCTAATGATTGGTTACTGTTTCTACATGCTGACACCATCCTGCCTGGGAACGGCATTCAGCGCCTCAATACGATGAAAGACAATTTGTCCATTCAGGCCGGTGGGTTTTCACATCAGTTCTCAGGAGATGATTGGCGTCTTCGCGTTGTGTCCTGGCTGGACAATTTCCGTTGTCGGTATTCGAGAATTATTTACGGCGATCAAGCGCTGTTCGTCCGTCAGAGTCTATTCCAGCAACTCGGGGGATTCCCCAACCAGCCAATCCTTGAAGACGTGGCATTCTGCGAACAACTCATCAAGCACACATCACCAATCCTACTCGATCCACCTGTCATCACCGATTCTCGCAAGTTCGTCCAAATGGGCATCTGGCGCAGCCTCGCCCGGGTATTCCTCATTATCCTCAGCGTTGAATTTCGCCTCCCACTTTTGACACCTGCCTTCTTCCAAGACATTCGATAAAACACGCGTCATTTCTGGCAGCACCCTTAGGGTGAGGCCATCTTCGTATGCTTTTTCTCTCATTCCAGCTGGTCTGCCCTACGATGTGGGATCCATCGGTGTGTGGGAAAGTTTAGCCAGGCTCAGGAAAGCCAGCCACTGCCGGCTCTGCCGAAAGAAAGGTATTAAGGCAAGACTTGCCCTCCTATCCAAAAAGACCCTTTAAATTCCCTATTCCCGGGTCCCGTAAATTATACACGGTTTGGGTTGGTAACTCCTTGGGCGGATTCAACTCATAAGTGCACCACCCCACGAAATGGCCTTTGGGCAGAGTA
>CAYMQW010000311.1:0-3407 GCA_964392595.1 uncultured Nitrospiraceae bacterium | reverse complement strand
GGGTTCGGTTTCACGATTGGTATAATGTCTATGTATTGACCGCCTTACTCCTCGTGATGTGGGGTGGTGGGTTAGCCCTCGTTATTAGCAAACTTCGTCGAGTATCGGAAAAATTGGAGCATCGGGTTCTGGAACGAACCGGAGATCTTCAAGATGCCAATCTTGAGCTGGAACGTCAAATGGGTGAACGCCGTCGGGTGGAAGAAGAGCTGCGCCAAGCTCATGTGGACCTCGAACGACGGGTACATGATCGACCGGCCAAACTCGCGGAAGCGAACACTGAACTCACCAGAGAAATTCGTGATCGGCAACGAGTTGAAGAGGATCTGTGCAAGCTGAATGTGGATTTATTGCAACGGACGACACAGTTAGAGTCATCCAATAAAGAGCTGGAGGCATTTAGTTATTCGGTCTCGCATGATTTGCGTGCCCCGTTGCGTGGAATTGACGGGTTTAGTCAAGCCGTGCTTGATGACTATGGTGACAAGCTGGATGACACGGGCAAGCAGTATTTGCAGCGGGTTCGCGAGGCAAGTCAACGCATGGCCAAACTCATTGATGCCATGTTGAACTTGGCGCGGTTGATCCGGGCGGAATTGACGTTTGAGTCGGTTGATCTGTCGGCTATTGGCCGATCTGTCGTATCGGACCTGAGCAAGGCTGATCCCGAGTGTCAGGTAGAGATCGTGGTGGCCGATAATCTTCGGACCCATGCGGATCCGGATCTGACCAGAGTGGTGCTCGAGAATTTGCTGGGGAATGCGTGGAAATTTGCCAGTCAGGAAGAATTCGCCAGAATTGAATTAGGAATGACCTATCATTATTCTCAGCCCGTCTTTTTTGTCCGAGACAATGGCGTGGGGTTCGATATGACCTATGCGGACAAACTGTTCGGGGCCTTTCAACGATTGCATGCCATGAGTGAGTTTCAAGGAATCGGGATAGGGCTGGCGACCGTGCATCGTATTATTCAACGCCATGGTGGCCGCATTTGGGCAGATGCCTCCGTGGGCAAAGGGGCAACATTTTTCTTTACTCTGGAAAATGAGGGAGGCAGGTCATGAGTGAAAAAGTCATTTTGTTAGTGGAAGATCATCCCGACGATGAAGAGCTGACCATGCGTGCACTGGGAAAGAACAACATTCTCAACACAGTGGTGATCGCGCGTGACGGGGTGCAAGCCTTGGAATATGTGTTTGGCACCGGGGCGCATGCAGGGCGTGATTTGAGTGTGATGCCTCAGCTCATTCTCTTGGATTTAAAGCTGCCAAAGATTGATGGATTAGAAGTGTTACGACGATTGCGGGCAGATGAGCGAACGCGGTTTTTGCCCGTGGTGATTTTGACCTCGTCAAAAGAGGAACAAGATTTGCTCAAAAGTTATAAACTCGGAGCCAATAGTTATGTTCGCAAACCCGTGGATTTTGTCGAATTCACCCAAGCCGTTCAGCAGCTTGGGTTATATTGGCTCATTCTCAATGAATCAGCTCCCAAGGCCAAAGTCCGGTAGCGAGGCCGCCGGTGTGAAAATTTGTTTGAAAATTATCTGTGTGTATCCTGTTCGTCTGGATGTGATTGAACCTAGAAACCGCAGTTGGATCACAAACGTCCGCGCAAGATCTTGGCGTACCTGATAAAATACAAAAATGTCTCATCACCACCGAGGTGACCACGACTTTTTGTATTTCACCATGCACACCAACATCTTACACATCTTTTTTGCGCCCAACTACCGTTTCTAGGTTGAATGTTGAATTGTTCTGTATTCAAATTTTAACCTTTCTGATTCCTACCCCTCATCTGTATCTTCGTCTGACAGACTGTCAAAATATCCCATATTTTGTTGGACATGTCTTGATAAAAGCCTTCCGTTAATTTTTTTCTGGAATTGAAAAATCACATAAATTTCAATGTGTTGTGTTAGGCAAGCAAGAAAGGCTCTGCTTTGGCACACCCTTTGCTATTTTTCGAATACAAAGAAGAAGTGTAGATGTAGACCAGGGTAGTGGAGGTGCCCCTGGATCAATGGCATTTGGTTAAGCGTAAAAGCGCCTAAAAACGGACAATTTTAACTTTTTCTATTTTCTTAACATGTTGTTTTGTTAGGATAAATCAACCCTATTCCCCATAGCTTGCTACGGGGGTACCGAACAAAGGGAAGAGCTTGAGAAACCGTGGTGTCTCAAAACAAATAGCACTTCCGCTGAATACCCCGTCTGCTTGTGGCGGGGATCTTTTATTAATTTTTTGCCTTTTAATAAATTTTGTGATTTTGCTTTAACCGAATGCCATTGGCCTTTGGGTAGGTACCGGCTAGGAGGACAAGGAGGTTAACATGGCACGCTTGGCCATTTCTCATATGACCATAAGCCACAATCCAGACGGATTTTGGCTAACGTCTCCTGGATGGGAAGACGAGCCCGTTGCGAATCTCAAAAGGGACCGTTTTTCAAAATGTCACACCGGAGGGTTGGCAAAATGTTCTCAATGTGGCACCGATGTGAAGATTCATGTTTCGCCAAAACGGAATCCACACTCCGGAAAGCTTGGACGTACCGTGACGTTAAAGGACCATGATCTCTGCCGGCGATGTTGGCGGCAAATCATTCGAAACTGTCGCGAAGCTATGCTCACGTACGATTGGCATGTTCCAGAACTTACTGAAAGGCGAGAAGTCGCCTAGCTCAGAAGGTAAAGAGAAACACTCATGACCCATCACTCTTCATGCCTTACGCTTCACGAATCTTAAAGCTGTGCACAGACTGATTTTACTTCAGTGTAGAGATCCAAAGCCTCGTGTCCCATTTCTCGTCCCCAGCCTGATTGTTTGTATCCGCCAAAGGGGAGTGCGGCATCGAAAATATTGTGACAGTTAATCCACACGGTTCCCGCCCGAAGTTGAGCTGCAAAACAATGGGCCTTGCCGATATCCTTGGTCCAGGTGGACGCCGCTAAGCCGTAGGTACTGCCAGTTGCTTTCGCCACGACTTCTTCCAGATCAGTAAACGGTTCGGCGCAGCCCACTGGACCAAAAAATTCTTCCTGGATCACTTTCCTGTTTTGATTCGTGTTGACAAGAACAGTGGGTTCGATAAAGTACCCTTTTTCGCCAACCCGTCCATTGCCCGCAATGGCTTTGGCCCCTTCATTCATGCCTGCCTCCAAATACCCTAAGACTCGTTGTTGTTGTTCCTCCGACACTAAAGGGACCATGTCCGTCTGCGTATTCATGCCAGGTCCGATCTTGATCTGTTTGGCTTGGTTCGCCACCCCGGCAACCACTTTGTCGAAACTGCTTTTTTCAGCGTAGATCCTCAAGCCTGCACAACAACACTGTCCGTGGTTAAACCTAGAAACGGCAGTTGGATCACAAAAGTCCGCGCAAGCTCTTGGCGCACCTAGCAAAA
>CAYMQW010000310.1:0-3415 GCA_964392595.1 uncultured Nitrospiraceae bacterium | reverse complement strand
ATTAAGTGTGTAACTGGTTATCATGACGGTTCCATTTATATAAGGAGGAATGATGGCCAGTTACACACTTAATTTTACACCCTCCAAGGCGAGCGCATGGCCGAAGCGCTGGGATGTGAGATGGCGACCGATGAGCGCCAAGTCATCGAGTCGTCCCCGCCCGCTGCGCCAACCATGTATGTGGGGATGGACGGCACGGGGGGCCCCTGAGACCGTCAGAGCTGATCGACCGCAAAGGGAAGCAACCCGATGGGACTTCCAAGACACGGGAAGTGAAGCTGGTGACCGCCTGGACCGCTGAAGGTCGCGACGACGACGGGCATCCCGTTCGCGATCGTGGCTCGGTCCCCTACTCGGCGGCCCTTGAAAGTGCCGCCACCGCTAACACCGACACCCAGCCTGCCCCCTTCATCCACCGCGTGATCCGTGAGGCCACACGCCAAGGGACACCTCTGGGAGGTGGCGGCTTTCGGTTTGGGTGGTGGTGAGTTGGGTTTCCAGGTTGTCGCTTTGTCCAGTTCGGTCATGAAACAGAAAGGGGTCGCCGTTCGATGAGAAGACGAAGGAAATGTCCAGAGTCGTCGTGTATTCCAATCCCTGCTGCATGCCGCTGCCGACGCTGTGATTGTTATCCTTCGCCTCGATTAGGGCGATGGGGATATTCGGTTTGTAGTAGAGAATCTAGTCGACGAACTTGGCTTTGCGGCGAGTTATCAGTTTGCCGCGGACAATGATCCGGCCTTTCGTGAAGTAGGCCTCTTCGCGGATTTGTGACAGGACGTCCCACCCTGCCTTCTCGACGGCGGGCGTGATGAACTTGGTGCAGATGTCCCGTTCAGAGAGGTCCTTTTTGTTCATTCGCCTGCTTCCATGGTTCTTCGTATGCGACCCAACCCCTTTGGAAAAGGAAAGGTTCTTTGGTCAGGCGTGAGCATTGCGTTTTAATATGGTTCCGTCTCCCCGCACCCCGTTTAGAAACTTGATTTGTTTCTTGAAAATTTCCCCTCCGCCTTCGGGCGCGGCGAAGCCGCGGTGCCGAATTCGACTATTCGGCGAGCATTGTTTGAGCGGAGAGGTGGCCTTGCACCTCGGAGCGAGTTTCGCAGCCATATAATTCGGTGCCGGGGCGGAGTTCACCCGTAGGGACGCGAACGGGCGAAAATGGTTTTGGTTCCTTTTGCCGAAACAAAAGGGACTCGTCGGCGGGGGCGAAACCCCGCATTTTAAACTATTTTTCAATGACTTTTGTATTCTGAGGTAACTAACGAAGAAGCGGAGGATTAGTTATTCCCCGCTTCGCTTGCCCCATCGATGGGTGGGAGATCGACTGGGTCCCAGTGTTGGAGGCGGTCGATGAGGGATTGGACTTCGGGACTGTTAGATTGGGTGGTTTCGCTGGGGGTTGAGTCCCACGTGAGTTGGTCGTATCCCTGATCCGTGAGGGTACTCCGAATCACTTCAACCAGGGCTTCGAGAGTCACCTCCTCGCCTTGGCGAAGGTCGAGCACACGTTGTATGGGTTCTTCCGGCGGGGGTGTGTCATGAAGCATGGCCCAGCACCGGTCAAAGACTAGGCGGCGGACTTCCTCCGGCACATTCAATGTTGGTATGTCAGAAGTACACAAGGCTCCGAGCAGCAAGACAAATTGGAGGTCAGGAATCCCGGGATTATGTATATCCAGTGCTTGCATGAGGGATCCTATTTTATTCAGTGGAAACAGATTCTGGCAAGTAGGGTTCTCAGGTTTTAGGCCTCTTTGGTCCTCCTTATGGCTCTTTCTTGACGGCACGCAGCTTTTATGATTTTCTCAAGGCGGTGGAGTTCAATTCCTGCCTCATTTTGGCCGATCGTATATTCGTGAGTTACGCTGCATTCTATTCCGTACAAGCGCTCTTTTCCCATGGTCGATAACGAAGCCCTTCTTCAACTCAAAAACCGAATTGGGCCCCTACACTTGGGGAAACGGCTTGAGCTGCAAGTCAATCATTCCGCGTATCGCTTTTCCCCCTCGGGATTTCATCTCTACTGGGAAAACCTTGATGCTGCTGGTCCGCTGCTAAAGGGTGCACTGCAACTCAGCGGGCTGTTCCACCGAGCCACGCGCAATTCCATTGATTACAAGGTCGAGGTGGTGACGGCTCCGCTCCGCGGTCTCCCATCCGCCTTTCATGGATTCCGAATTCTCCAATTATCTGATCTTCACGTGGAAGGAATTTTTGACCGAGGCAAGAAACTCAAAGAGGTGCTTCGTTCTCTGACGTACGATCTTTGCGTGATCACAGGAGACTTTCGGTTTCTCACATATGGTGATTACCAGGAAGCCCTTATGCTCATGACGGATTTGACCAATGCGATCCATTGCCCTCACGGAATTCTGGGAATTTTAGGTAACCATGATTTTATCGAGATGGTGCCAGGGCTAGAAAAAATGGGCATCCCGATGTTGTTAAACGAAGCCGTACCACTCAAGAAAGATGGCGAAACGCTATGGATGATCGGCGTCGATGATCCCCATTGGTATGAAGTCGCGGATCTGCCACGAGCGTTAGACGGTGTTCCCCAAGATGCAGTAAAAATTTTGTTGGCGCATTCCACGGAAATTATTCCCGAAGCCTGTGAAGCTGGCATTGATTATTACATGTGCGGGCACACCCATGGCGGCCAAATCTGCTTGCCGGGGAAAATCCCCATTTTGAATAGCAGCAATTTCAGCCGGCAATACATCTCCGGTGGATGGAACTATGAAGGCCGCATGTTAGGTTACACATCACGCGGAACCGGAAATTCCCTTCTCCCCGTCCGGTTTAATTGCCCGCCGGAAATTACTATTCATCAGCTCGTATAATTTTTACGGCGTCGCTAGTTGCTGGTCGCTAGTAAAAAAAAGAAACGTCTGAGTCTTTTTTTCCTACCAGCGACCAGCGACGGTTTCCTGCGTCAACGATGATCGATTCACCGCAGCGATACTCGCTCTCCCGTTCGCCGATTTCGCTCGAAAGCGTTTCTTTTCACGATGTATTTTCTCGCGTGTGTGATAGGGCAGCACACCGGTCAATACATCGGATAACTCATCACACGGCACGTTCTCCAATAATTTCGTGGCGAGCTTGGCATTGGGTCCTGATCGCCCGCCCACGTACACATCGACGGTGTCCATGATTTGACCTCCACGCTTGATCTTTTTTCCAAATAATCCGATATTGGCGACCAAGTGATTGCCACACCCTGCTGGGCATCAGGACCAATGCATGGTGATCGGTTTAATCCCTGAGCCCACCTTGGCCTCCAACGCCGCTGCGGTTTTCATCGCTTGGCTCTTGGTTTCGATGACCGCGAGATTGCAGTAATCATTCCCCACGCAATTGACTAAGGACCCGCGAGAAAATAACTTGACCAATATCGCGCCAAGATTTG
>CAYMQW010000309.1:0-3417 GCA_964392595.1 uncultured Nitrospiraceae bacterium | reverse complement strand
AATATACCAGCTAGCCAACAGTTAAGGTGGTGCACTTATTATGTGAATTCAAGTATTTTGATGATGCCTTACGCACAGGTTTTTGAGAGAAATACCATTTTCCGTGTGTTCCTTCATCATCCATTTGGATGACGTAAAACAACATTCCTCTCTTTTTTTCAACAGGACCTTCTACCCGGAAAAGTTGCGGGTCTTTGTCTCGCTATAGGAATTTCCATTGAAATCCACGCAGCTTACCCCTCTCATCACCAAAATCTATGACGCGGCGTTGGATCCTAGCTTGTGGGAAGATTTTATGCTGGCTGCGGGTGATACGCTGAAAGGCACGACCGGGTTTTTGGCGATGTTTGATTCGAATCAACCCCGTACGAACATGGCAAAAGTCACTCGTTTCGCTCCTGATATTTTTGATCATTATATGAAGCATTTTTCTCAAGAGCGAGACAGTTGGTATCAATTGATTCATAAGCATTGCGTGACCGGTTCCATTTTTACGGGATCAGAACTCATTGCCGACGAAGAATTGCGGAAGACACCCATGTTCAATGAAGTACTTAAGCCATTGGAGGGAGGTTATCTTGTAGGTTGTCTCCTTGATGGATCAGAGACGTTGTCGGCCGCGTATACCCTCTCTCGGCCCATGAATGGACCCAATTTCACGAAACGGGACAAGCAGATTATGGGGATGTTGGCTCCTCATTTGCGACGAGCCTATCTGTTGCATCGAAAATATTCCGTGTGCCAACAGGCCCAACTCTCTTTTCAGGAAGCCCTGCATCGTTCCCAGACCCCCACGATTTTGCTCAATGCGAAAGGGCGGCTCGTATTTATGAATAAGGGGGCGGAGAAGATTGTGAACCAAGCTGATGGGGTGAGTTGTATCGGAGGCACTCTTCAATTCGAGGCACTTCGCCACTCCCAAACCTTTGATACCTTGGTTGGCCAGGCCACGCTGACGTCTCAGCAACAAGGGAGGCATCCTGGTGGCGGCATGCGAGTGGAACGGCCATCAGAGCGAGCGCCGTATCAATTGATTGTGACGCCACTCAATCTTCATTCGGATCACTCTCAACTGGCCCCAGATGCTGCCGTGTGTATCTTTCTTCATGATCCCGACCTTGAAGAGATTCTTTCCGAAAAGATCCTGCGGGCACTTTATGGTTTCACTCCAGCCGAAGCAAAACTGGCTCAACTGTTGAGCGCTGGAAAAACTCCAATTGAGATTTGCCAAATTCAAGATGTGAGGATTCCGACCGTTCGTTCCCACCTGCGTCAGATGTTTGAAAAGACGGAAACGGCAACACAAGCCCAATTGATTCGTCTCCTTATTCGTGGCCCCGGGGCTGTGGCTTCGTAATCTACGACGGGGTAATCAAGGAACTTCCCCCTTTGGAAAAGGAGTTAGGGGGATTTTAGATCACGTATTGCTCTGAATACCCCGTTGCTTGCGGCGGGGATATTTTTTTAGCCCGACAATGAAATATTCTTAGCCCTTCTTGGTTTTCGTGGCTGGCGGTTTCTCTTTAATGACTTCGATCTCAAGCTGAAGTTTGACTTCATTGCCGACGAGGAGTCCGCCGTTGTCTAACATGCCGCTAAACTTCATGCCATAGTCTTTGCGATTGATCGTGCCCTCACCGGTAAAGCCTGCACGGGTGTTACCCCAGGGATCTTTCGCAACGCCGTTCATTGTGCCGACCAAGGTGATTTCTTTGGTGATGCCGAGCAAAGTCAAATCTCCTACCGCAGTATAGGTGTCGCCGGTTTTCTTGTAGCTCTTCATTGTATAGGTCATCGTCGGAAACTTCTCGACATCAAAAAAATCTGGACTGCGGAGATGGGTGTCGCGTTTTTTATGATCCGTCAACACCGACTTGGTTTGGATTACGGTTTCAATGGCCTTGACCTTTTGAGAAACAGCATCCATTTCAATAAAACCGCTATACTCAGTGAACTTTCCATTCGTTTTGGAAATGACCATGTGGGTTACCTGAAAGCCGACGGTAGAGTGGGCGTGATCCACGTTCCATCGAGCCATTTCAGCAAGGGCATCGTGTGATGGTCCCAACACAAGTAATGAAAAGGTGACAGCGAACAAGGTGATTTGAGAAAAGGATTTCATGATGAAGCCTCCGTTGGAAAATACATGTATGGTGGGCATCGCCCATAATTTCATGGTGTTTCTGATATCTACAAAACTGACGCTTTTTCCAACCATGCGTCAATTAAAGGAGTGAGTGCTTCAATGGACTGGTAGCCATGAGCCAACGGCGTGACCTGTTGACCGTCTTGAGCGAGGAGTGAAGGGAATCCACTGATGTTCAACTTTCGACAAGCATCAAACTCCTCCAATACTTCTTTTCGTAATTCCGCGCTCTGAAATGAGGTCAGGAATTGTTCCCGATCGATTCCACGGGAGGTTGCGAAACCCAACAAGACCTCCACCTTCGTGACATTGAGATTCTCTACATAAAAGGCTCGTTGAACGTCCTGGAAAAAAGAAAAGACTTGATCGCCTTGGAGCTTTCTTACCGCGACCACGGCACGGGAGGCGGGCTCAGTGTCATAGGTAAAGTCTGCTCCCATTTGGAAATCGAAATTGAAGGGTTGCCCGGTTCGTTGATGCACGGCACGCCAGTGTCCAAGAATATACTCTCTTCTGTGTTCATCAAACCGCTCGGTATTGCCTGGCCGTAATCCGCCCACGAGCAATTGAATATTCACATGATTCTGGTATGTGGTTCGGATTGCCTCCATGACTGGAGAAAATCCCCAACACCATGAGCACATGGGATCGGCAATGTACAGCAAGGTTTTTGTTTGAATGCCCATCATGAGTGTTACGATCTTTGTGTGACGATAACGTGTTCTTTGGATTTCGGCACTGCGTGAATCTCACTTTTGCCAAACCCGGCATTGCGGAACATCATGTCATATTCCTTAAAAGTATAGGCATCACCCGCAGGTGTTGTGGCTAACATGATCAACGCAAAGTCAGCAGACTCCGGACTGATGCGATCATCATTCGGGATAAACTCCAACGTCATCACTCGGCCCGTGGGGTTTAAGGAGTCATGGACCTTACTTAATAGGGCTTCACACGTTGGTTGATCGAAGTGATGAAGAATATTCGTCAGAAGAGCAATGTCATAGCCTTCACCGTAGTTCACATCAAAGGCACTACCAGAAATAGTCCGGTAGCGATTTCCTAGAGATGCCGCATTGGCATTTTCCAGTGCGACGGTCAGCACATTGGCCCAATCTATCGCGACAATCTCTGCATCGGGAAAGCGTTTGGCTATTTCCACACCAAACACGCCATGGCCAGCCGCAATATCAAGAACCGTTTTGACTGGTCCTGGTACTGAGGCGAGGTGGTCGGCCATCCATTTTGCCGGTCCAATCATCATCGGAACC
>CAYMQW010000308.1:0-3432 GCA_964392595.1 uncultured Nitrospiraceae bacterium | reverse complement strand
GAACCTCCCGCATCAAAGAAATCCAGCTCCCTTGAGGATGCCGTGAAAAAGCAACCACCAAACAGATCGGCTGATCGACCTCCTCATGAAGTGTCCATTCAATATGCCAAGGGGGTAGGGCCAAGGCGCGCACTGTTGCTCGAAAAGCTTGGGATTCGGACGATTGAAGATGCCTTATGGGTTTTGCCATGGCGGTATGAGGATCGATCGAGTATTTCAACGATTCATGCCCTTGTGTACGGGGAGAAGGCCACGGTGTCTGGAGTTATTGATCGAACGACTCTGCGTCACACTCATCGGCGCAATATGACCATTGTGTCGGTCTTCGTGCGTGATCAGACCGGATGGCTTGAAGCGGTGTTTTTCAATCAGCCCTATTTGGAGAAAACATTTCAGGTTGGAATGAAAGTAGTGCTCAGCGGGCCGGTGAGTGCGGCCTCAGGAAGAGAGTCACATTGGCAAATGCGCACCCCGCAGTATGAAGTCGTGGGTCCTGACGAGGATATGCTACTCCATGTGGGACGAATCGTACCCGTCTATCATGAGACCAAGGGGCTGACGTCACGACAATTGCGGTGGATCATGAAAAGCCTTCTGGATGAATATCAGAGCCAGTTGCAGGAAGTACTGCCTTCGGCGATTCGACAACGCGAGCAGTGGCCAGTTATTGGCGATGCCATTAATCAGATTCACTTTCCAAACCAACAGACAGATCTCAATGACCTGAATGGGTGGCAAACGCCCGCGCATCGGCGATTGGCTTTCGAAGAATGTTTTGTGCTCCAAGTGGCTCTTGCCATTCGTCAACGAACCAACCAAAAAGAAATACCCGGGATTGCTTTTAACCCAACCACGCCCTTGATAGACCGGTTTCTCGCCCAACTGCCCTTTCCCTTAACGGGAGCCCAACAACGAGTCATCACTGAGATTCAGCAAGACATGACACGGCCATGTCCTATGAATCGCTTAATCCAAGGCGATGTGGGATCGGGGAAAACTGTCGTTGCTCTTCACGCCATGTTGCTCGCCTGTGGATCCGGCTACCAGGCCGCGCTTATGGTTCCGACCGAAATCCTCGCTGAGCAACACTATCTGAATTTGCAGCAATACGTGACCAACTTGGGGCTGAACATGGCATTGGTAACCGGTGGCCTTTCCAAAAAAGAGCGGACACGAGTGTATCAACAGATCACAAAAGGAGAAGTTCAACTGATCGTTGGCACACATGCGCTGCTTGAGGAAGCCGTACAATTTGCCAAACTCGGGTTGGTGGTAGTCGATGAACAGCATAAGTTTGGTGTGATGCAACGCGCCACGCTCAGAACCAAAGGCGTTCATCTGGATGTCTTAGTCATGACCGCGACGCCAATACCACGGACTTTGGCCATGACTGCGTATGGGGATTTGGATGTATCAGTCATTGACGAAATGCCGCCAGGACGAAAGCCCATCCAGACCAGAGTATTTCGCCAAAGTGCTCGATCTCGGGCGTATGCCTTGATTCGTAAACACATCGAGGCTGGTCGTCAGGCGTATATTGTCTACCCGCTTGTTGAGGAATCGGAAAACATCGACTTGGAAGCCGCAATTCACGCTGCCGATCGGCTTCAAAAAGAAGAGTTTCCTTCGTACACCGTTGGCCTCTTGCACGGGCGTATGAAATCCGAAGAAAAGGCCCAGGTCATGGCGGCCTTTAAGGATGGACTCCTGCAGGTGCTTGTGGCGACAACCGTTATCGAAGTCGGGTTGGATATTCCCAACGCCACAGTAATGGCCATCGAACATGCAGACCGGTTTGGTTTGGCGCAACTGCATCAACTGCGCGGACGCGTGGGGCGTGGGGCGCATCAATCCTTCTGCCTGTTGATCAGTTCTGCTGGTCGAGGAGGGAGGCCGCAGGAAACCAGTACACAGGGAGAGATCCTTCCCACAAAGAAGGTGAACTATGCTCCAGAGTTACAGCTCGGCATCAAAGAGACGTGGGCCGCGCGGAATTCCCCCACTGTGACCCAGACTGCGCAACAACGATTGAAGGCCATGGTCAACTGCTCCGACGGGTTCGCCATTGCCGAACAGGATTTGCGCATTCGTGGACCGGGCGAGTTTTTGGGAACGCGGCAATGGGGCGTGCCGGAATTTCGCGTCGCTGATCTTGTTCGAGATAGTCATCTCCTTGAGCAGGCTCGCGACGACGCGTTTACATTGGTAGACCACGATCCACAGCTATCCTTGCCCGAGCATCGGGAACTGAAAACCACAATGCTACGGCGTTGGCAAAGCAAGCTGGATTTGGGGACGATCGGATAAATATTCATGCGAGTGGCATGCATTGATATTGGCACGCTCACGTGTCGCTTACTTATCGGAGAGGTGGACGGCCCTGGTCCAGTGAAGCCCGTCTTCTCAGGGCGAAAGATTTTAAGATTGGGCGAAGGCGTTGATCAAACCAAACAACTCAAACCCGAAGCCATGAATCGGGTCATCGAAGCGATAAGAGAGTGGCAAGGAATAATTGATCAACATGATGTCCAAGCCTCCACAGCCGTAGCCACGAGCGCTGTACGAGAAGCTCACAATCGTGAGGAATTCCTCCAACGAGTCAAACAAGAAGCCGAGGTTGAAGTTGAAGTCATTGATGGAGAAGAGGAGGCGCGTCGAACCCTTCTAGGTCTTCGCTCCGGGCTCCCGGACCATGTTCATGACATACTGGGGCTAGATATTGGAGGCGGCAGCACGGAATTTATCGTCAGTCGCGAAGGACACGATCCACAAACCATCTCGATTGACATTGGCGTAGTCCGATTATCAGAGCGTGTATTAAAAAGTGATCCTCCATCGGCAGCAGAAATTCAGGAAGCCGAACAACTCATCCATTCCTTGACCCAACAAGCTCTAGCCACCTTAGGCGACACGTCGGGTCTGACCTTTGTCGGAACCGCCGGGACCATCACCTCCCTGGCGGCTATCGCTCAAGGGCTCACAACATATGTTCCCGAACGCATACATAATTACATCCTGATACTCGAAACGGTGAAACGGATCGAACAAACAATTTTCCCTCAAAAAAAATCCAAACGCACCAGCATCCCCGGCTTAGAGCCTGGCCGCGAAGAAGTCATAGCCGCCGGCACACTTATCCTCCGCTGCATCATGGAAAAACTCTGGCAAGATCAATGCCTAGTCAGCGAGTACGGACTGCGGGAAGGGGTGTTGGTCAATCTGGCACGACCATCTGGCAGAACCGGCCAGGCTTAAAAGGAAGAGAAACTAGGGGGCAACTTTGAGGAAATAAAAACGAAGGACCATTTTACCAAGATTGAACGTTTTAATCGAGTCTGAGTCTCTTCTAATATGAAATGAGTCTAAAATCCGGGTGCAGGTCGGTCATGATGGGAGGATGCAAACCATCATGAATCTCAACGCGCTTACGAC
>CAYMQW010000307.1:0-3443 GCA_964392595.1 uncultured Nitrospiraceae bacterium | reverse complement strand
TGAACAAAAAGTTTTCCGTTCAGTATAGCTGATTGGATATTTTGACAATTGAAATTAATATAACTATCTTGACCCCTTTTTTTCAATTGAAATTAATATAACTATCTTGACCCCCTTTTTTTCATTTTGACCCCTTTTTTTCACTGCTTAGTATTTGAGTGGGAATTCAATTGCAATAAGAACTCAGCGTATGTTTTTACTAATACGATTGTTTTAACTAATACAATGTTATTTACTTGTTCCATAATTTTAATTCCTATGTATTTGTTAAATGAGATGTTATAGTAACAACAGAAAAATCCGAAGGGATAATCCCCCACAGTTTGAAAGAGAGATATAGCGTGAAGCAAATATTGTGTGTGTTCATAATCACCATTATTAGCCATTCCTCGATAGTTTCATCACTAGTTAACGCCACCGAGGTTTTATCCTTGCCCGTGGGTGATCTTATCGCACCCGAAATTAAGCAATCCCCCATTACAACAAACATCCTGCCTGGTGAACTTGCCAATATTCGCGCGACAGTCACAGATAATGCTGGCGTCAAAAGCGTCACTATTTTCTATCGTAATACAGGCGCCGTCGATTTTAAACGCACTGAGATGATGCGAGAATTAGGTACAGATCACTACGCAGCGACGCTGCCTGAGATCATAGCACCGAGCGTCGAATACTATATCCGGGCTACTGACCACGCGGAAAATGCCATATTACATGGCCATACTTTCTCGCCATTAACGATCACCGTATTGCCCGCGCAGGGAGGATCAGCCGCCGTGGCTGATCCGCATGTAGCGCCGCAGAAAGACGCAGCGGCAAAGCCTGTAATTACAAAGGCGAACATTTCTCAACGAGAACTTGCATTATTTTTAATCCAATTTATTCGCTCATACGAAGATGGTGATTTGTTGCAATTTATGCGCTTGTTTAGTGAAAATGCAAAAATAGAAAATAGAATGGATCGAAAAGGTATAGAAGAAGATTACAAAGATTTATTTAATAAATCAGTGGCCAGGCGTTTTATACTTGGTGATTTGAAATGGGAGCATAATAATGATAAGGCCGAAGGTGAGGGTTTCTTTGAAGTTAAAATATGGCCAAAGGGCGGTAATAATTTTAAAACGTTTACAGGTGAAGTTATGATAGAAGTGCTGAAAACGAAAACTAATCAACTAGTGATTACCGGATTATTCCATAGATTTTAGGCAAGACTTTAACTTTTCGAATATTTTTTTACAACGTCCAGGTAATTTGATTGCACAGCAGAAACCTCGTCTGATTCAAAGATAATATTATCTCCGCTTCTATTATAAGGCACATTGACAGCTTAGGTGATCCATACCTACTGCCATGAGCACCGCCTGAAACGGCATTATTACCTTTTCATCGATACATTCTCTGGTTAAACTCAATATCTTTATCTTGTGAGGTTTTATCGCGAAACGTCAAGGCTAAAATACGCTTACCTGGACAGGATCACAATCGGTTAAGTAATCAACAACAACAAAATAAATAGTGTAGGTCCTATGTTAAATATTAGCGATGTTAAGAATGCGTGATATAGGTACAAACCATGTATCCTCTAAAGAAGTATTGGTGGCTGATATTATTAAAAATAAAATCGTAGTTTCTAAAGGGTCCTTCACCCTTTCATCCTGGATAAGTTTTACGGTTTCGCCCATTTAATTTTGCTACCGTTACGTACCCGCGCGCCTGTAGATGCTCATCACCACGCCATTCGAGGTAGACTTCGTTTTTACGAGCGTCAAATCTGCCGGTACGGTGCCCTGACCGAATAAACGTTTTCCTGCTCCAACTACCACAGGAAAGGTCCATAATCGGAACTCATCGATAAGGTCATGGGAAAGCAGGGTCTGGATCAGTTGCGAGCTACCGTGAACTTGCAGCAAGGGACCCTCTTGATCTTTGAGTCGAGAGACCTCCGCCGCAATGTCACCAGTGATGCACACGGAGTTCTTCCACTCAAGTTTGCTCAACGTGGATGCGCAACGTATTTGGTTGCGTTGTTAAGTTTGTCGGCATGTGGATCGCTGCAGACGTTTGTCCAGTGTGCGGCGAAACTCTCGTAGGTCTTTCGACCGAACAGCAGGTCAAAGGGCTCAGCCATTGCCTCTTCGTTTACTTGCGCCATCACATCGCCCCAATAGTTGACGGCCCAGCCACCGTGTTTAAAACCACCCGTAGTATCTTCTTCGAGTTGAGCGGGCGCTTGCATGACGCCGTCGAGAGTCAAGAAAGTCAAAACAGCGAGATTTCTCATTAGAAGTTCTCCATTTCAGTGTGGGAAAGTATATCGCTCTTGTTTTTTGCATCATATTATGTGATTAAAGTTATTCAAATACAGCATAGTTACCGACAGTTTCAACGGCGGTGACGACTGCTGGCTCTTCACACCTCGAAGCAATATCTTGCACGAAAGCGTTGAATTCGTCCAATAATGCGAGCGGATTTGATCCATCTTCGGTTTCAATGGAAGCAATGTGAACAAAACTTACACCATCTTCTAATAGAAAAGAGGCATACCTAAACCCGCTTGGCTTTGAGTTTTCGAGCGCACGAAATACATTTTTTATATATTTGATATTTTGCTGCGCTTTATCTTTCTTTACCTTATTACCTAACTATTACTCTATTCACAAACCCTCCTATTTCACTATTTGACATACATAACTTGAACAGCTCAGATATCTTTATAGATAGTGATATGCTCTGACGCTTTTTTGAAGGCAGATTTAACCTTCATGCGATGCAGCCATTGAACGAGGTTAGTGGGTGGACGCTTGATAACTTCATGTTTTACGGCTTTTGAAATTGCAGCGTAGAGTTGAATATCTGCAATGCTATATTCATTTGCAAAATATTTGCAAGACTTGAAATTGTGAGTATGGGTGATAGCAGAGGTCGAGATCATATCAAAAATAATTATTTCGTAAACTACTCAAATTGGAAATGGAATTGGCGATTGGATTTGGTCACTGTTGATGGTGAAGAAATGATCGTTAATTTTATACAACTGGAAAATGGTAGTTGGAAGCCTCATGCCGTTGTCCAGTTGGAATGGGATCATGGGAAAGTTTTTCGAATTAGAGACTATATCCATGTGGATTATTTGTTGAATGATTCTGATGTAACCCTAGATGTATGAGTACGCACATATTTCGCAAGGTTCAAAATATTTACTTTATCGTATTTCCGTTCGTGCACTACGGTAACGCGATAGAGTTTTCGATGTTAAGTTTTAATTTAATTTTTTCTCCACAAAAAATGAACGATTAATTTTTTACCATACAGAACAAGTGAAAATGTCTTAGTACGCACATTTTTTACAAGGTTCTAATTATTCACTTTACAGCATTTCCGTTCGTGTACATTGCGGTAATGCAACAGGGTTTTAAAAGTTGTTTATAGTTCATATACTCCCT
>CAYMQW010000306.1:0-3455 GCA_964392595.1 uncultured Nitrospiraceae bacterium | reverse complement strand
ACGAGCCCGAGGACGGAGAACCGATCAGGAAATCTCGCGATAATGTCCAACGTGCTGGCACCGATGGAGCCTGTGGAGCCGAGGATGATGATTTGTTTCATGATGATGCCTTCATGATTAAGACAGGGCCACGGAACCTTTGATGACGACCATATAATAGTAGAATGTAGGCACAGTGAGAAGTAGGCTGTCAATGCGGTCCAAGAATCCTCCATGGCCAGGGATCAAACTTCCTGAGTCCTTGGCCCCGGCCTGGCGCTTAAACGCGGACTCTGAAAGATCTCCAATGGTGCCCAGAAGGGTCAGAGCGATTCCCAAGATCACGCAATCGGCCACTGTGAATGTTGGTAAAAACCAAAGGCTTGCCATCCACGCGATGATCGTGGCGCCAATCAAGCCACCCACTAAGCCTTCGATGGTTTTTTGGGGGCTCAGGATTGGCGCTAGACGTCGAGAGCCAAAACTTTTCCCGACGAAATAGGCCGCGGCATCTCCACCCCACGTGACCAGCAAGACAAAAAATATCAAAAATGGGCCATCCGGGAGTTTTCGAACCATGAGGAAATGGCCGAGGGTGAGACTGATATACAACACGCCGAACAAGAGTATGGGAATATTGCCGAACGACGGTGAGGGCGCCATCCACACTTGATAGGCAATCAGTGCGGCAAGGATGGTCATACAGGTCGTTTGAAATCCGATCAAAGCCGGCCATTGCAAGGAGAGTAAGAGGATGCCTCCGCAGAAAAGCCCAACAAGAGACGGTTGTTGCCGGTGCTCGTCTACCAAGGTGAGCCCATAAAATTCCCATATAGCCAAACCCGAAACGGCTGTGATCAGGAAAAAGAAAAAGATGGGAGGCAAGTGACGCGTGAGGAGATAAAACAGAGGAACAAACACCAAAGCGGAGTAAACCCGTTTGGGATCAAACCGTTTTGGCGGTTCTGAGGGAATTAGGTCTGGAGTCTTCGAAGATGAGGGTGAGGAACCGACATCGGGTTTCACAAGCCACGTTGCGGGGAAACGGTCTGAGACACACGCCCAAACCGACGCTCTCGTTTTTGGTAATCCAGTAGGGCCAAGAGCACTTGTCGGCGTCGAAAATCTGGCCACTGGACTTTGGTGAAGTGCAATTCCGTATAGGCAAGTTGCCAAAGAAGAAAATTACTGATCCGGGCCTCGCCACTGGTGCGAATCAGCAAGTCTGGGTCGGGCAAATCAGCTGTCGTAAGATATTGTTCAAATTGCCCTTCAGTGATAGGGATAGAGATCTTCCCGCTGCGAGAGTCCTTCAGCAGGTCATTGACCGCATCAAGGATTTCCGATCGGCCACCGTAACTCAAGGCGACGGTTAATACCCGATCGGTGAAATGTGCGGTTTCTTCCGCGACATCATTGACCACGGCCTGAGTGGATGCTGGTAATGCGTTCAAGCGACCAATCGGCAAAAATCGCATTTTCCGATCTTGGAATGTTTGGCGCTCCTTTTGAAGAAATTGCTCAAGGAGAGTCATCAGTAAGCCAACTTCCGCGCGTGGCCGGTTCCAGTTTTCCTGAGAGAAGGCGTAGATTGTGAGAAGGGGAATCGATAATTCGTCGAAACAGTTGATGATCTCACGGAGGGCTGACAGCCCTTCCCGATGGCCGGCAATGCGAGGCAGGCCACGCGAAGCTGCCCATCGACCATTCCCGTCCATGATGATGGCGACATGGCGAGGCATGAGGTCGGGCTCAAGGCTCAACTGCAGCTCTTGTTCAGTGAGTTCCGATTCAATGTCCTGTGCTGAAAATGTGTCCATGCTGTCCAGGAAAGACTTTAGGGCTCGCGCAAAAAGAACTTCACGTTTTTGGGTGTCGATCCATCCCGTCTGGTGGCGTTGCTCGTCCTTTACATACCGAAGGGTATGCGCAATCCTCGCGCCTTGCCAGACAGGCACCTCGGCACTCAAAAACGCGAAGTTATTTTTGCGCGAACCCTTACGTAGAAACGATCCCATCGAAAGGGGGATGCGACCAAAAAACTAAGTCTAATCGGCATGTTCAGTCTTGTCAATCTTCTCGCATTGCCATTAATTCGTGTTGTTATTCTGAGACCTACGTCGAGGGAGCTGCTTTACGCGATCCATATGGGCCATCCCTCCCTCGTTTGCGGGATGTCGGTTTTCTTTCCATAGTCGGATAGATTCGATGGTTTTGGCCAGGATCTCCCATACTCAGTATGATATAGAGGCCATTGACCATGTAGGTCTTGATTCCTCAGCCTCTTTGTCATGATTTTCTCAATATACCGTCTGGAAATTTAACAATTTTCAAACGTGTCAGTTCGTGTTCATTCGATGAGCAATGGTGCTCCTTCCTTCACGTTCCATCTCATTTCTGAGTAACGGGTGTCGGGAAACTTTACGATGTTGGTCGACACGCCGTCCCGTCTGTGCCGGAGACGCGGCGTAACAACCCAACCCAACACAACATATTTTTCATGAACGAAAGCCAACGAGTTTCCATGCGGAAGGGCTCTTTGCCCAGGTACAAATTTTGCTTATGACTTTACTATAAAACAAAGGGGCAGGCAGGGCTGTCTTTTTACAGTGAAGTATTTTCTGATTGAAAGGGGATTGAATCATGAAATCATTATTGACCCAAGGATGTATGAGCTTAGTGTTGATGACCATCGTGGCAGTGGCCCCGGCGGGAGCAACTTTAATTGATCGAGGCAACAGCCTGATCTATGACGACCACCTCGATGTGATATGGCTCCAGAATGCCAACCTGGCCGCCACAAACCAATTTGGATTGACTCAAAGTCCAGGGTCAACCCCACCCGCTGGCCAGATCGGTTCAACCGGAAAGATGTCCTGGTTTGCCGCCAACAATTGGATAGCCGGGATGAATGCGGCGAACTACAAAGGGTTCAATGACTGGCGGCTGCCGACCGCGTTGGATGGGGGCTGTCGTGGCATCAACTGCACGGGTAGTGAGTTTGGGCACTTGTTTCATGTAGAAGGCATTACTGCAGCGGTCCCTGACTTGTTTGATAATGCCCAGGCCTACTTTTATTGGTCTGGTACGGAGTTCGTGCCGGATGCCGACCTTGCGTGGGACTTCAACTTCGATACAGGCTCCCAGTATCCTGGAGGCAAGGTCATCCCGTTGTTCGGTTGGGCCGTGCGTTCTGGAGATGCGTCCGCTCCTCCGGTTCCAGAACCCAGCACGATGCTTTTACTCGGTACCGGTCTCACCGGTCTTGTGGCTTGGCGACGGAAGAAGGCGGTGTAATCGAAGGACGATTTTGGAAGAATTGAAAACGGGTGATGATGAGCGAGCCTCGCACTCCTAAGTGTGGGGCTCGTTGTGTTTGGAATGCTTTTGGATATTTTTTGTTAGCAGGGTTTTGCCCCTGCAGACGACCTCCTTTTGTTTCGGCAAAAGGAGGCAAAACCATTTTTGCCCGTGCG
>CAYMQW010000305.1:0-3482 GCA_964392595.1 uncultured Nitrospiraceae bacterium | reverse complement strand
ATTCAGACTGCCCTCAAGATCTAGAAATAACTGGAGTAAAGCCGGTATGCAGGCCTACAAAGGCCACGGCCACCAACGCCTTTGACGGCTTCCTCCAGACCTATGAAGCCAAATACCCCAAGGCCGCCGATTGTTTGCAGAAGGATCGCGAGGCCCTCCTCGCCTTCTACCAATTTCCTGCCGAGCATTGGCAGCATATTCGGACCACCAATCCGATTGAGTCGACCTTTGCCACGGTCCGCTTACGCACAGCCAAGACCCGTGGCTGTTTGTCTCGGTCCACGGCGTTAACCATGGCGTTCCACCTGGCTCGCTGTGCGGAGAAGACGTGGCGACGGTTACGGGGCTACAAACGACTCGCTGAGATCATTGAGGGCATCCAATTTGTGGATGGAGAGAAGAAAACCAGGAAGGCCGCCTAAGCATGGCATACACAACATTTGACAATAGCTCCCCTCCTGACATTCAAAGGCTTAAACGGTTATCGTATGTGGGAAGGAAGAAAAGGAGGCACGAAAAATGGAAGGGAAATCGTTTCGGAAGCTCGAAGCTACTCAAGAATATCTAACAGACTGCCTAACGTATTGGTTTGAATTCCCAATGCTCTCGCGTTGGCTTCAAAGATTCTTTTTCCAAGCAGGAGATTGACAGCTTCGTCTCCTAAATCTACATTGGATTGCTCAACCTCAATCAATCCGCCTTCCGTTTCACGAAAGACGATGGGACCCGGAGTATCCACTTGTTCGATAGTGGTCGTCACTCCCCCTTGAGGTTGCACGTCTTGGTGCAAGGCACGATGTTTCTTAAAACCATCGGTATTGGCATTGGCCGTGTTATGAGCTGCCGTTGCGATTTTTGTCTGAGCAGCTGCCAAACCAGACAACGAGCTGTAAATTCCTGAGATCATACAGACAGTCCTTTGCAGAAATCCCTGAATAAAGCTCTAGATCCCCTAAGTCCTATATCGACACCGACAACTAAAACCTTGAGGGAAAAGAAATTAGGCATTGCCTTTTAATGGGCATTGGATCATAAAACCAATCAACTCTCGCTTTTGAGGACAGAGAACCGAAGCTTGGAACATTGCTCACCAAATCCCTTCAACATGCGCGAACAGGGCATCTACATAACATGAGAGCAGTACGACTCGACTCATCCCTTCGATTGGAAGCCAAATACAGCAAGCCCAACCCTCCACCTGGAGAGGCCCTCATTCGTATACACCAAGCCGGCGTATGCGCCACAGACATTCAGTTGGTAAAAGGCTACATGGATTTTCGTGGGACATTAGGCCATGAGTTCGTGGGCACAGTTGAACAAGCCATTGGACATGAACACCTCACGGGAAAGCGGGTGGTGGGAGAAATTAATGCTGCCTGCCGAATCTGTCCCACATGCCTTGCGGGACGCCTTACTCATTGTCCCAACCGAACCACACTGGGAATTGACCGACGAGACGGCGCATTCGCGGACTATCTGTGCCTACCCGTCGAAAACCTGTATCCCTTGACAGAAGAGATAACCAATGATCAGGCTATCTTCATTGAACCATTAGCAGCAGCCTGCCAAATCCTCGAACAAGTTTCCATTGCGCCAACTGATCGAGTGGTTGTGATCGGCGATGGGAAGCTTGGCATACTCTGTGCCCAAGTATTGGCTGTCAACTCAGTGTCGTCGGGCAGCATCCTGAAAAATTAGCCCTACTCTCGCAGCAAGGCATCCATACGACTGTAGAGGCCAAGGATATTTCACCTGGAGTTGATACGATAATCGAGGCCACCAGCTCACCGGATGGTCTCACACTGGCCAACCAACTCGTTCGACCGCGAGGCACTATTGTGCTGAAGTCCACCTATCATGGACAGACCACCTTTGATCTCACCTCCATGGTCATCAACGAAATTACTATAGTTGGCTCCCGATGTGGACCTTTTCCTCAAGCCATAGAACTCCTTCGAAAAAACACCGTCAGCGTCGAACCACTCATTCAGGCTCGATACTTAATCAACCAAGGAGTAGAGGCCATTGAACGTGCTGCCACACCGGCAACGCTAAAAGTCCTCCTCACCATGGACTAAGGAACACAAGAAACGTTGATATCTTCAAGTACTTTCCTTTCACTCAATTTTCAGGGCGACTGTACCGACCCAATTCTCTATGATATGATTCTTTTTCTGTAGCGGGCTGGCGTAGCTCAATCGGCAGAGCAGTGGTTTTGTAAACCACAGGTTGGAGGTTCGATTCCTCTCGCCAGCTCCATTAAATCAATGACTTACAGCGGTCGCGGTAGGAGCGAAAACGGCAGGTGTTATTACGGTGTTAATTTTGGCAATGGCTCGTAGTAAATCGTCTTCATTGACGTTGTTGTAACGTCGGTGCTTTCGTTCTGATTTATGCCCTACAATCCTCATTGCAATGACCGTATCTACTCCTGCCCATCTAAGATTAGTAGCAGCACAGTGTCGCAGGTCATGAAAGCGGAAGTCCGTGATTCCAGCACGTCTTGTGGCTGTTTTGAATGCATTCTTGATTTCATTTATCGGCATTCCCTCGTACAAGAATACACGGTTGGTTGCTAAACTCCGCACCTTAGCCAGTTCAGCCAAACACTTTCGAGTATCTTCAGTCAACGGAACCAGACGCGGCTCTTTGGTTTTCGTATCCACACCCCGCAACTTGATAAACCCCCGTTGAAGGTCCACTCGATCCCAGGTCAGTTTCATAGAGGTTGATGGATGTTGAAATAGCACCATAGCCTTTACCCAAAACGGTCGTGAGTCATGACGGCTTGCTAGGGCAAATCCAAAATAGAAGGGGGATGAGACCATGCAAGAGACAAAGAAAGAAACGTATGAGACGCCGCAATTGGAACAGCAGGAATTGTTGCAGAATATTACGGCGAATTGGAACGGGTACGACACATGTGAATTGAAATGTGAGCTATAGTCGTTAATTTCCTGAGAAGCCAGCTATCTTATGAGAGGATAGCTGGCTTCTCAGCTTTCACATTTCCACCAACCTTCATACACAGCTACAAATCACTCCTATCCATAATTGAATGGTTCACTTTGCACGCACTGTTGAATTGGCTGAGGGTGGGTCAGGAAATGGTAATGGTGATGTGTGGAAAGCGGTGAGACTATGTCAGGCGACTTATCGTGTGAAGTGGGGTTCCGTGTGACAGTCAAACGATCATTGTTAACTCCTTTCCGAAGGGCTCACCGGCGGGTAACCGCGTGGGCCTTTTCTTTTGGCCGCATTCAGCAAGGGTGGGTCTGGTTGTCTAGGCAACTTGTCACCCTCTGGGAATGATTTCCTTCGCGCGGCTTCCCCGGTTCGTTGCTGGTTTATCCTAAAGGGCGTTTCAATTTCCAATTCACCAATGCTAGACTTCCGATGGACGCTCATCACACGAGAGGTTATACTAAAGTTAGGACCCGCGAGAAAATAACTTGATCAATATCGCGCCAAGATTTGGGCCG
>CAYMQW010000304.1:0-3513 GCA_964392595.1 uncultured Nitrospiraceae bacterium | reverse complement strand
TTACGTCAGTGTTCAACCATCTTAACTCACTGTCCGAATATTGGGGTCCACTATAGTCAACCCTCGTGACGATTTCATCGGTCCCACTATCCCATATTTTTCCGTACATTGGTATGACCAAAAAAGGATGAGGAGGGCTTGACGGGATGAGGGATTGCGGCTTATAGTTAACCATATGGTTAACTATTGTCACGCACCCCTGGATTTTACCTTTGCAGCACTTGCCGATCCGACGCGTCGTGCCATTGTGCAACGTCTTGCGGCGGGAAGTGCTACGGTCAAAGAATTAGCCAAACCGTTTCATGTTTCCCTTCCTGCCATTTCCAAACATCTTCGTATTCTCGAACAAGCCGGATTGTTGTTAAGAAAGAAGGAAGGCCGAGTGCACCATTGCCGGTTAAATGCTGCGCCGCTTCAGAACGCACAGGATTGGTTTACATTTCATCAAGAATTTTGGGAACGACAACTGGACTCGTTGGAGAAATATCTTTCGCAATTACCGACAAAGGAGAACACATCATGGGCAACACTACCGAAACCAGCCAAACCATACTCCAAATCAGGAAGACCTATCAGGCCAGCCGTGAAACAGTCTTCGAAGCGTGGACGAAACCAGAAATCCTGAAACAATGGTTTGGGCCGACTGACGATTTTAAAACGCCCGAGGCCAAAGTAGACCTCCGTGTTGGAGGAAAGTTTCAAATCCAGATGATTGCCCCGGATGGCGAAGCGCATGTGGTGGGGGGAGTGTATAAGGAAATTGAAGCACCTGAAAAACTGGTGTTCACTTGGGCTTGGGACGCAGGTGGTTGCGTGGCAACGGACTCGGGTCCAGTTGCTGAAACTCTGGTCACCGTAGAGTTCCGGGACCGGGATGGGGAGACAGAAATGATTCTCACCCATGAGAAATTCCCAGACGCGGAAACGCGAGACAAACATCATGAAGGATGGAGCGGTTGTCTGGATCGTTTGAGGAAAGCGGTCTGACCTATCGAAGGATTGGCGTTTTCGGATAAGGTTGGCACTCACAATGGTTTAAGGAGTGCCAACTTTTATCGTGCCTCAACCTTGTAGCAGATCAAAACACTAAGGTTTTATCGGTGAAAGGACCACCGCCAGTTCTTCCCCCAATCTGTTCGTCCGCATCCACATACACTTCCCTAATTTGTGAGTACTCTGCAATCCCCTAACTTGCGGCTGGTTCCATCCTAGAAGATAATAGACTCATGAAGAACCTCGAAAGTTTGGACTTTGACAACACGTATGCTCGCTTGCCGGAGGTGTTCTTTGAACGAGTTATGCCGACGGCGTTTGAGAAAACACATTTGGTCAGTTTTAACCCGCCGGCTGCGGAGTTAATTGACCTGGACCCAGATGAAGCGAAGCGCGTTGAGTTTCATGAGGCGTTTGGCGGGAAGCTTCTCCTGCCGGGTAGTGACCCAATTGCGATGCTCTACTCTGGCCATCAATTTGGCCATTATGTTCCACAGCTTGGGGATGGACGAGCCATTCTTTTGGGTGAGGCACGCAATAGCCGAGGCGAGAAATGGGATTTGCAGTTAAAGGGGGCAGGGGAGACTCGGTTTTCACGAGATGGCGATGGTCGTGCAGTCCTGCGTTCCACAATCCGTGAATACTTGTGTGGGGAGGCGATGCATGGGTTAGGAATTCCCACCACGCGATCGCTCTGCATCATTGGCGGAAATGAAGGCGTGTTACGAGAACGCCCCGAACCGGGGGCCATGCTCATTCGAATGGCACCAACGCATGTGCGGTTTGGGTCCTTTGAAGTGTTTTTTTATCGGAAGCAGCATGAGCATTTGAAGACGCTCGCTGATTATGTCATCGCGGAACATTTTCCTCATTTAATCGACGACTCTGAGAAATATGCCAGATTTTTAGTTGAGGTCGCGCGGCGAACAGGTGTGATGATTGCCCATTGGCAGTCTGTGGGCTGGGCGCATGGCGTGATGAATACTGACAACATGTCAATCTTGGGTTTGACCTTAGACTATGGGCCCTATGGGTTCATGGATGATTTTAATCCGGCCTTCATTCCGAATCATTCTGATACTCAAGGACGGTACTCGTTTCAAAATCAACCGGACATTGGGTATTGGAACATTCGCGCTTTTTCGCAGGCGCTCTCCCCTTTGCTTGAAGAATCTGATGTCGTGGGCGCCCCCGAAATTTACGAAGAAACCATGCTCAAGACCTACGCGGACTTGATGCAGGGTAAACTGGGATTACAAGAAACGCACGAGGGCGATGACAAACTCAGAAGAGATCTATTCGCGCAGATGCACAGCAATCACGTGGACTTTACGAATTTCTTCAGAGCCCTTGGGAATTTTAATCAGGATGATCCTGCGGCAAACTCAGATATTCAAGATCAATTCCTCGACCGTGAAGGATTCGACTGGTGGGCTGAGCGCTATCAAGCCAGACTCAAAGCCGAACACAGTGTCGATGCGGATCGCAAAATTCGTATGGATCGAAGCAATCCAAAATATATTCTACGAAACTATCTCGTTCAGGTGGCCATTCAACGGGCGACCGAACAACAAGACTATTCTGAAATTGATCGTTTGCTAGAACTCCTTCGCCATCCCTTCGACGACCAACCTGAAATGAATGACTATGCTGCCCCGCCACCAGATTGGGGCAAACATTTAGTCGTGAGTTGTTCTTCGTAACGTTCACCTATCGTTTCTCACATGATTCGAGGCATTCTTCTTTTAATCATCGTCCTGGGCATTCTCATTGGTCCGCAGTTGTGGACCAAATATGTCTTTAAAAAATATCGAGGGCATCGGGAAGAATATTCCGGAACCGGTGGTGAGTTGGCTCGGCATTTGCTCGATCGGTTTGAGATGAGGGATGTACAGGTAGAAACCACGCAGCTTGGGGATCACTATGACCCCCAAGCAAAAGTCGTTCGTCTCACACCAGATAATTATAATGGTAAATCGCTGACCGCAGTCACGGTTGCGGCCCATGAAGTTGGGCATGCGATCCAAGATAAAACAGGGTATAAGCCACTTCATGAACGCACGAAACTTGTTCGGGTGGCGCAGGGGGCCGAGAAAATTGGTTCTTTTGTGATGATGGGTATTCCAATTATGGCGGGGCTCACACGGTCGCCAGCAGGAGGGGTGCTGGTTTTTATGGCTGGCCTTGCGGTTATGTCCATTGGTGCGTTGGTGCATCTTGTCACACTGCCCGTTGAATGGGATGCCAGCTTTCGCCGAGCCCTCCCGGTATTAGAAGAGGGACATTATATTTCTTCGAAGGATATGGAGGGGGCACGGAAAATTTTAACGGCAGCGGCCTTAACCTATGTTGCGGCTTCTCTCGGAGGGTTGTTGAATATTTGGCGGTGGATCATGATGATGAGGCGGTGAATTATTTTATGCGGGGTTTCAGCGAAAGTGTCCAACACCAGTGTGCCGAGCATCTTCAACAGCTTGAGGGTGCAAGTCCCTTTGACAACCTGATGGAGGTGAAGTCATA
>CAYMQW010000303.1:0-3513 GCA_964392595.1 uncultured Nitrospiraceae bacterium | reverse complement strand
CCATATCGCATCCTCCTTCAGAGTGTGAGGGGAGAGGATAGCAATATCTATACTATATTAACAATGCCATAGTTGAATAGGGCAACGTGAGACGACAAGAAACAGAACTGGCTCGGATTCTTAAGCAGCGTATCCAAACTCAAGGCCCAATAACCTTTAGGGAATTCATGGAGCAGGCCCTGTTTCATCCCGAATTGGGTTTTTATTCGAGAGGCCCTGCCATTGGCTCACAAGATGGAACGTTTAATACCAGTGCCATGTTTCCTGCCTTTGCGTTTAGTCTGGCGCGAGCGGTGGAGCAAGCTGATGCGATGCTTGGTGAAACTTTACGTATCGTGGAATTTGGAGCAGGAACCGGCGAATTGGGGGCGAGAATTCTCTCCTGTCTTTCTTGTCCCCATGAGTATGTAGTGGTTGAGACCAGCCCTGGTCTTCGGCAAAAACAGGAGGCCTTAGGATTGCGAGTGGTCGATTGTGTTGATGCTCTGGCTCCCAGCCCGTCGTTCGTGTTTGCCAATGAAGTTATTGATGCATTGCCGGTCCATCGGGTGATGGCGGATGGCCGAGGAAATATTCTGGAAATGTATGTAACGGTGGATCTAAACGGAGGTTTCGTGGAGGAATTTAGCGAGCCATCGACGTCACAGCTCTTATCCCACCTGGTTTCCGATGGGGTTGTACTTGGGCGAGGGCATTTGGCTGAGGTCTGTTTAGGGATTGACTCGTTTATTCAACGGGTGGCTTCTATCATGTCTCAAGGATATTTGGTGATCATTGATTATGGTGATGAGGCGTCAGCGTTGTATCACTATACGCGCAAGAATGGGTCGCTTCGATGTTATTATCAGCAACAGCAGGCCTTTGATCCATTCGACCATATTGGGGATCAGGATATCACGACCGATGTCGATTTCACGGCACTCGAAGCCGCAGCACGTTTAGCTGGATTAGAAGCAGCCGGACGAGCTTGGCAAGGAACTTGGTTAAAGAACCTAGGGATTCACCAGTTTCAGCCACAAGGCGCTGACCCGAAAGATTTTTTAGTCCAAATTGAGCATTTAACGAGTCCTGCAAGGCTTGGGAGTACGTTTGACGTGTTGGCATGGAAAACCCCCGGCATCCCCAATGCTCCCGGTTTTTGAGTGAAACTTCCCTAGCTCATGATTTCTTCTTAGTCCAATTCGCTGGATAGCCGTCAAAACTTCCTACACCCTGTCGAGAATTCAGACAAGTCTTTTCATTCAGAACTGGTCAGGGTTGAGTTTTTTTTTCTTCCATCATTGGATTTCCCTTGGCCCCTTTGAGGATAAATTCAGTGAATTACCGCAAAAACAAGTGTTTGAGGAGGCAGCGATGAGGTTATGTTGGTTATAAGTATTTTGAGGAGAATGGACATCCGTATCTGGCACACTTGATGCAAAACCTCTGGAAGAGAGCTGGTAGATGGAGGAAAAAACTCTTTTCAGGAGGTGGGAGATGCGGTGTATACGATGTGAAGGATTAATGGTTGTGGAAGATTGCGTGGATATTAAAGGCAACAAGGATGAGTTTTGGATTAAAGCAATGCGATGTGTTGCCTGTGGCAATATTTTAGATCCGATGATTGCCTACCATCGGGCGCATGGACCAGCAGAAATCGCCTCGATCAATCGAAAGCCGAATCGACGGGCGCCCAGGACTCCGGTGGCCCGGTTAAGCGCTTAGGGAATGTTGAAAAAGGGCGTCAGCGGCGTTCTCGGCCCTTTGTCGTGCTCACGTACTATGAGTACGCTCCGCGCGTCAAAGTGCCTGCGGCCTTTCCTTCGACAAGCTCAGGACAGGACTGAGCGCATCTTTTTGAACATTCCCTTTTCCTCTTGACGATTTATGAGATGAGTCACATGTGAACGGCCTTATGAAAATTTTTCAATTAGTCAAACGCGTTCTTAATGTCGGGGTAGAAGGTGGATGCCACAGAGAGACACTTTCGTGCTGGACGCGGTGCTCAATAAGTGGCGAGAAAGCTGTGGGAGTTGGAGTTCTTCTTTGTGTAGGGCACGAAACGAGCAACTGTTTTTGGTCAAATTATATTGAACTTATTGTGTATTAGGCGGATGGTTTTCGTGCTTGTATGTCCAGCAAGGCCAGCATAGCAAAGGGGTCTCCCAATTTCGAGGCTTGTTTAAACAAGGTGCGTGCCTTCGCGATATTCTGCCCTTTGGTATTCCCTTCTGTGTATGCATAGCCCAGGTGCACCATGGCTGCTGCATAATTGGGCTGAAGGGTAATGGCCTTTTCATAAGCTGAAATTGCCCTCTGACGATCACCTTGAAGATTCAACGCCATCCCAAGCCCTAAGTTGGCTTTGGCCGATTTGGGGTTCTTCCTGAGAGCCTGCCGATATGCGGCTTCAGCACCTCGGTAATTGCCATCCAAAACTAACATCCACCCAACACGGGCATGCCAGTTTGCGCTTAACTGGGGGATTAATCCTTGGGTACGTGATGGGTTCCGCATTTTTGTGGTCGAGGCTTGGGCGATCAAGGGAGCCGAAATATTGGTGAACAGAGAAGATGGTTGAGACTGTAGGGGCTGAATATGCTGAAAACTTTGAAAAATCGCCGCATCGGAATAATTTCCTTGCCTCAACATGTGTTGATACAGGGTTGATTGTTTGTGATTAAAAAGGACAGAAGTTTGCTGCTTGGATGCTCCCTCATGTTCTGCAAGACTCGTAGGGGCAACGAAACGTGGTTCTCCTGAGGTGGAGCATCCCGCCAGGGTGGCAAAACTGGCCGTCACAAGAAAGAGAGTGACCGTTCCCCATTTCAACCGGGAGCATGTAGTTGTCAGTTTCTTCAATTTCATTTCCCCTCCATTGCCTAAAAAGAGTGCGTCTGGCCTTAAATGAAATCACTACCCTACTCTTGGTATATCGGGCCTACCAATGCTTCCTTGAGTCTGCTTTTCAGGGAAGGGCAATAACCTCATTAGATCCGCACGAACCGTTAGATCGTGTCTGGCCATTTCCTAATCAACGAGGTCAGGCTCGGGTGGCATCACCGGAACCTTACGGTAATGGGGACTCTCAAAAATGGAAAAATCAGGCGTTGGATACAGGAAGAGGACCCAGCTGGACGGGTTGGGCACGAATTGGGTTGTAAATATGAGAATGGTTGCTGGTCTAAGACATTGGGGACACACAAAAAACCTTGCCCTTTAGGAGCAAGGCTCTTTGTGTGTCCTCTTTGCGATTGACTATGAAGATTGGTTAGGAAATGCTTGATCGAGTAATGGCTTAAGTTCGCCCTTTGTTTCCATCGGACCCAACACATCCGTGTCGCCATAAAATTGGCCGTTGATGTACACCTTTGGCAGCGTTGGCCAATTGGTCATGCGTGTGAGAGCTTCCCGTTTGGCAGGATTTTCCAGGACATTGATAAGCTCGTAGGGAAAGCCAAACTTGTCGAAAAATTCCATAGTTTCGATTGTAAAGCCACATTGGGGGGCTGTTTTAGTCCCTTTCCCGTAGAT
>CAYMQW010000302.1:2327-3518 GCA_964392595.1 uncultured Nitrospiraceae bacterium | reverse complement strand
TTTCTCGCGGGTCCTAACCACCTCAGACCCAAAATGAATGGTTATGCTTTTTTTGAGAGGTATGAGTCTAGAATATCGGCAGCAGCACTCACCCCAGATTCAGGTGGAGCCTCGTGTGGAGTGGGGAGGGCTTGAACACCCTCCAACGCTTCGCGCCATGCTCCCGAAAAGAAATCATCCTTTGAAAGCTCGTATGCCCGTCCGAACCGATGTGCGTAATCCACTAACACGCCTTCATCAGCGAAATTGTATCGTCGCACATATATGAAGGGCTTTCCGGCTGCTACCGCTTCTATCACTGTTCCATATCCAGGCTTGGACAGAATAACATCCGAAGCTCCAACCAATTCAGTGAAACTCAGATTGACATCATGTATTGACGTTAATCGCACAGAGCTTGCGGGAAGGGATAGGTCCAACAGAAATTGATAGGGAGAAAGCTGATCAATAGTCTCAAAGGGCAAGGAATCCAGTGGCACACCACCCAACGCGACTAAGACCTGAGGCTCATCAGACGCGTTCCAAATGTTGTGCGAGAAAGTTCGCGGGTCATCAGGGATGGAATGCCAAATGGGCCCGACATCACGATGTTGGGAAAACGAATCCATTGGCAAGGACGGGAAAAGCCGAATCGCCAGCTCAGCGTATTTGTAGACCTCCTGGATATGGCTGACAATGTGCACATGCTCAGGATTGTGTGGATCCACAAACTCGTGAAGCACCTGGTCCCAAGACAAGGAACCCAATCCGATGGTAGGAACCCCGGCACGTGATCCAGCTTCTAATGCTAGGTATGAAATATTGGAAAGCACGAGGTCAGGAGTGTATTGCTTGATGGCTTCACATTCTTCAAATACCCGTCGATCCCAAGTATCATGAAAATCGTGGTAGGCTTGCCACGTGGCCGGCACATCGATCGTGAGTGGGCCACGTTGAACGCAGCCAACATCCTGCGCCTGAACACTGAGGTCCCATGGTACGGTTAAGCGATTGGCAAAAAAGTGACCCGGAACAGTGGTGCGTAATAACACCTTGAGGTTGGGTTTTCGCCGACCCAACTCGTTCAACACCGGGACAACCTGGGATGCATGCCCAAATCCATGACCAGAAATCGCGCACCAAATGAGTGGCATCAGCTACTTCATACTCCGAACCATTAAGGGAATGTTGCAAAAAGCCGCCAGCGGCGTT
>CAYMQW010000302.1:0-2317 GCA_964392595.1 uncultured Nitrospiraceae bacterium | reverse complement strand
CGCGCTTGGGTTGGGCGGGTCAGATCAACGAACTTTTTTGAACATTCCCTCCCACTGACGATGTGAGACTCCTCTGGAGCGTTTATTGGCTATTGCCGTGAATTATTCAACAGCCCCATTAACTGATCTCGTTTCAACATGCTTGACGATCTAGGGAAAACGCGGTATTCCCTAAGAACGTACCCAAGGCACCAAGGTTTCCTGATCCATGACGTCATTTACCCACTTCATAACACGTGTTATTTCTCTGGGATTACTTTTGGGACTAGCCAGTTGCAGTGGTGTTCCCTTGCAATCCACACCGCCACCGATTCCACCCACAGAGGCCATGCACCTTAAGCAACAACACGATGTGGAAAACCAACTCCTCCAAACCCTGGCCAAAGCTCGCAAGTTAGGACCGACCAACCCGCTCCTGCTGAGCACGATATACAGCCTAGCGTCTTTTTATCGCGACCACAAAGAATTTGAAAAAGCCGAAGGGATGTACCAAGAAGCCTTAGCTTTAAAAGAACAGGTGAATGGCCCTGAACACCAGGACGTCGCGATCATCCTCCACCAATACGCCGCCCTCCTCAGAGACGCCCATCGCCTGCAAGAGGCCACGGCTCTTGAACACCGTGCCCGCCAAATTCAGGCCTCCCATAATCAGCCCACCTATTTCCGTCCCTAGGAACCTGCCACGATGCGGCTGATCTGCCGCAGATGCGCTGGCCCATCTTCCACAACAGGGCATGCTCACAGGCCAGAAATGCCCCATCGCTAGGAATCTTTTTCCGAGTGTCGGACAAGAACGTGAAAAAACAAAGAGGAACTTTCATTAAAAAACCAAGACCAACACCATTCAATCTTGGCATGCGACTTGAATATATTTAGGCAGGACCACTCTGCACCTAGGAGATCGCGCATGAAAACAAAAACCAAATCTGCTTCCAAGCCTGCACGTCGCTCCCAAAATTCCTCTCTGGAATCTACTCCAAAGGCCACACAACAAACAGGAACTATTCCCCGATGTTCTCGATGCGGATCCCGGACCATCCGTCTTGAGCAACTCAATCAGGAGTTACTAGCCGTCCTCGCCATCCATTGTCTTATTTGTGGTCATCATGCGTTCATTGGCAAGCCCATGGTTCGCCTGATTCGCAAGCCCGAAATCCCTCAAAGCGTGAACACCAAAAAAGAAGCTGTCAAAACATAAATTCCTGAAAACGTGTAGTCGTACATTCCCACCGCATTCCAACATAATTTACTCACCACACTTCCGTGCGAACACTCAACGGATTGATGTCTAACTGACGCAAACCGCGAAGCAGGTGGTCGCGTGCGCTGACACTCCCACATAGTCGAATATGGCATTGATCAACATTCGGGACCAGGGCCAGCAGCGGATCCAGCTTGATTCGCGCATCAGGAGCATCGCCTGCTTCTGCCGTAATGATGCGCCCCTTGGATTCGTTCCAGTCTTCAGGCCATTCCCGGGTCAACACCGGATGATATTCAAAATTCTCGGGAACGGTCCTGGCCAACGCTAAGAGCTCTTCATGCTCCATCAATTGCCGAGGATTTCGTACGCTGGACACTAAGATAAACTCAACCCCAGGGGACGTCCTCGTTTTTCCGAACCCCTGTTTCCGCATATAACACATGTGAGAAAGAAACGGCGTGATTCCCGTAGAAAATGCCAGCGCAAGAATTCTCATGGTGGGCCATTCATCATCTGGTTCCAAGATCAAATTATTGGGTTCAATCTTTTGACTATTTTCATAGACGACGAGTTCCGCCGGTTGTTCATGCACATCAACACGAACATCAATCGTCTCTCCAGTGGCCAAAGCATGTTCGACAGCATCGGTTTGCCACCAGGGTGAGGTATCGGCCTTCTCTCGATGGGTGTCATTGACAATAGTTTCCAAGACATGAGGTGCCTCTTTTGCGCAATTCGATCGCGTATACATTCTTCGCCGATGCTTTCCAGACCGTTGGCCAAACGGTCGAGCCAAAAAAGCAGTTCCCGGACGCATCCGATCACAAATAGGAAGAACCCGGCCATCGACCTCATACGTTTTGGGAAGCGTCAGCTCGATTTTTCGAATCTCGCCTGGCTCATACGTATGAATCTTTGTGATCGTGGCTGGAACAAACAGCTCGCGTGGCATCATAAACGATGGTGTTCCTCTCGAAAAGATTGTCCCCTAACATGAAGTGTCCTAAATATCATACAATTTTCAACGTCATCCCAGAAAATGATTTTCCCTACTTTACAGCATTTTCTAATTCATAAATGATACTGAAAGTTGGGAAGTGATACGAGCCACGA